>JANOKR010000531.1:0-4382 GCA_031419315.1 Betaproteobacteria bacterium | reverse complement strand
TCAGCGGCCACTTTCACGACACCTACGGCCAGGCGCTGGCGAATATCTACGCCTGTCTTGAACTCGGCCTGCACACCTTCGACACCAGCGTCGCTGGCCTCGGCGGCTGCCCGTATGCCAAAGGTGCCACCGGCAACGTCGCGACCGAGGATGTGGTCTTCATGCTCGACGGCCTGGGCATCGAAACCGGCATCGATATCCACCGGCTCGTCGATGCCGGCGCGTTCATCTCCAAGGTGCTTGGGCGGCCGCCGGTCTCGCGGGTCGGCCGCGCGATGCTGGCCAAGCGGGCGGCGGCGGCATGAGCAGCAACAGCAACAGCAACAGCAGCACCAACAACATCGCGGCTCAAGATCGACCCGAAGGCTTCCGCCGCGTCAGCGCTGCGTTGGCGGCGCTGGCCCACCACCAAGTGCCGGTATGGTTGGATGTTGCCGCGCGCACCTCGCAGCAGGCGGCGGACGCGCTCCATGTCGTCGTCGGCCAGATCGCCAAGAGCGTGGTCTTTCGCCGCCTTGCCGACGATGCCGCGGTGATCGTCGTTGCCGCTGGCGACCGGCGCGTCGATGTAGACAAGGTCGCCGCCATCACCGGCGCGATCGGCCGCGCCGATGCCGGCTTTGTCAAGGCGGCCACCGGTTTTGTCATTGGCGGCGTCGCGCCGCTGGCGCATGCCACCACGCATGCGATCAAGCCGGTGATGGTTATCGACAGCGCCCTGTTTCGCTTCGATGTCATCTGGGCCGCAGCCGGCCACCCGAACGGCGTCTTTTGCCTGACGCCGCAGCAGTTGGTGTTGATCACCGGCGCGCCGGTGCACGATGTGGCGGTGGCGCCATGAACACCGTGCCGAGCCCCTGCAACGATATCTGCCGGATGCACGCTGGCACGGGTTTCTGTGAGGGCTGCGGGCGCACGATCGACGAGATCACCGCCTGGGGACAGCTCGACGACGATGCCAGGTTGCGCGTCTGGGCACAGTTGCCGCAGCGGCGCGGCGACGTGGAGGTGATGCTCTTTGGTACCGCTTCTGCCACCCCGGCTGCCACTGCCACAGCGAAGTCGACGGACCTCGATCGATGAAACACCTGCGCTTCTGGTTCGACCCGATCTCGCCCTACGCCTATCTCGCTTTCGAGCGGTTGCCGCTGGTGTTGGAGGGCATCAGCCACAGTGTCGAATACCAGCCGCTGTTGTTTGCCGGGCTGCTCAAACATTGGGGCCAGAAGGGCCCGGCGGAAATCGAGCCCAAACGCATCTGGACCTTCCGCGACGTGGCCTGGCGCGCTCATGCCCAAGGCACGCTGCTCGAGCTGCCGGCGCAGCACCCGTTCAACCCGATCGCGCTGCTGCGTCTGGCTGTGGCCTGCGCGCCGGCCGGCGGCACGCCGAGCCGGCGGATTGTTGAAGCGCTGTTTCGCCATGTCTGGATCGGTGGCGCCGATGCCAACGACCCGGCGCGGCTGGCCGCGCTGACCGAGTTGCTCGCGCCGGCACGCGACCCGAACGGCGACGAGATCAAGGCCGAGTTGCGCGCAGCGGGCGACACCGCGCTGGCGCAAGGCATCTTCGGCGTGCCGACGGTCGGGTTCGACGGCCGCATCTTCTGGGGCGACGATGCGCTGCCGATGCTGCGCGCCGCGCTGCAAGGTGACCCGTGGTTCGATGGCCCGGCCTGGGGCCATGCCTCGGCGCCGCGCGGCGGCGTCCAGCGCCGAAGCTGACGGCGGGCTTGCACAGCCCACATCGTGCAATGAATTCTGCGGGTTGACCCGCGGTCTGTAAGCCCCGCATCAGCCCCGTGTCAGAACACGTTGGCTGCGCGTCAGAGGCAGGTCACTGCCGACGATCAAAGTCACCTCAGGTGCCGCCAGTCGGTGGCACGCGGGCTCATCGAAGGAGATATCCCAGGGCGAGCATCGCTGGCAGCGCAGGGGGTAAGACCGCCGCAACGCCGATGACAAAAGAGGAGAAGAAGGTCATCTTCGCCTCGTCGCTCGGCACCGTTTTCGAGTGGTACGACTTCTATCTCTGCGGCTCGCTGGCGGCGATCATCGCCAAGCAGTTTTTCAGCTGGCTTGACGCGCAAGCGGCGTTCAACTTAGCGCTGCTCGCGTTTGCCGCCGGCTTCATCGTGCGCCCCTTCGGCGCCATCGTGTTTGGCCGCCTGGGCGACATGACCGGCCGCAAATACACCTTCCTGGTGACGATCCTGATCATGGGCCTGGCGACCTTCGTCGTCGGCCTGCTGCCCAACTACGCATCGATCGGCGTTGCCGCGCCGATCATCCTGATCGTGCTGCGCATGCTGCAAGGCCTGGCGCTGGGCGGTGAATACGGCGGTGCCGCGACCTACGTTGCCGAACACGCGCCGCATGGCAAACGGGGTGCCTGCACCTCGTGGATCCAGACCACCGCCACGCTCGGCCTGTTCCTGAGCCTGATGGTCATCCTGGGCACCCGCACGCTGATCGGCGAAGTGGCGTTTGCCGACTGGGGCTGGCGTGTGCCGTTCCTCGTCTCGATCGCGCTGCTTGCGATCAGCGTGTGGATCCGCCTGAGCATGAACAAGTCGCCGGCCTTCAAGAAGATGAAGGAAGAGGGCAAGACTTCGAAGGCGCCGCTGACCGAGAGCTTCGGCCAGTGGAAGAACCTCAAGATCGTGATCCTGGCGCTTGTCGGCCTCACCGTCGGCCAGGCCGTGGTCTGGTATTCGGGCCAGTTCTACGCGCTGTTCTTCCTGCACAACGTGCTCAAGGTGGATGCCGGCACGGCGGCCATTCTGGTTGCGGTTTCGCTGATCATCGGCACGCCGTTTTTCATCGTCTTCGGCACGCTGTCGGACAAGATCGGCCGCAAGCCGATCATCATGGCCGGCCTGCCGGGTGCTGCAGCGGTGGTGCAGATCGGCGACAAGGTCATCAATGTGCCCAGCGCCACGCTCGCCGCCGGTGGCCACAAGTTCGACGAGGGCAGCGCCAAGGCGATCGCGGCGTTCAAGAAAGATGTCAGTGCGGCGATGAATGCCGCAGGCTACCCGGCCAAGGCCGACCCGATCGAGATGGGGTCGGCGGCGTGGTGGAAGATCGTCGGCATCCTGACGATCCTGGTCCTCTACGTGACGATGGTCTATGGCCCGATCGCGGCAATGTTGGTCGAGATGTTCCCGACCCGCATCCGCTACACGTCGATGAGCCTGCCGTACCACATCGGCAACGGCTGGTTCGGCGGCCTGATGCCGACGATCGCGTTTGCGATGGTGGCGCAGAACGGCAACATCTACCACGGCCTGTGGTACCCGATCGTGATCGCCACGATCACCCTCGTCATCGGCATGATCTTCGTGCGCGAGACGAAGGACCGCGACATCTATGCCAACGACTGACTTCGCTGCTTCAATCCGGGAATAACGATCATGTGGAAAATCGCCCTCGGCTTCATCGCCTTCGCCGCGCTGGCGCTGTTCATCCTGACCAAGGTCGGCGGCGACATCGACATCGGGGGTGAAAAACATGGCCTCGATGCGGCACATGCCGCCCCGGCGGCGTCGGCGGCTTCGCAATAGCCGCTGCGCGCAGCGCAGCGCAAACGGCCCGGCTTGCCCGGGCCGTTTTTTTTGTCTGCGGCAAAGCCCGGCGCAAGGAAATGTTTGTGAAATAGTGATTGCAACTCCAGTAGCGTATGCTACAGAGCATGTGGACCTTGTTGATCGCCACCCTGCCGAGCCAGCCCAACGCCGTACGGTTGCGTGTCTGGCGCGGCTTGAAGGCCTTGGGTTGTGCCGCGCTGCGTGATGGCGCCTACCTGCTGCCGCAGGCGCAGACGGCGGCCTTCGAGGCCATTGCCGCCGAGGTGTGCGCCCATGGCGGCAGCGCATCGGTGCTGGCACTGGCGGCGCGCAGCGATGCGCAGCAGCAGGAACTGCTCGCGCTGTTCGACCGCAGCGAGGCCTATGCGCGCTGGCGCGAAGGCGTGCAGGCACTGCACGGCGAGCTCGCCGATATGGCTGAAACAGAAGGCCGGCGCCGTTTGCGTCAACTCACCGACGCGCTGGATGCGGTGCAGCGCATCGACTACCTGCCGGGCCCCGCGCTGGCCCAGGCGCAGGCCGATCTGGCCGCTTTGCGGCAGGCGGTGCAGGCCCGGTTTGCGCCGGGCGAGCCGACACCGCGGTCGCCCAAGCGTGGCCGCCATGCGGTGCCGTTGCTGGATGCGCGCCGGTTCCAGAACAAACGCTGGGCGACGCGCGCGCCGACATGGGTGAAGTCAGCGCCGTCGTAGTCGTAGCCGATCGCGCCACGCGGGGTGCGCGGCGGGTTGGACTTGCCGGCATCACCGGCGATCCAGACAAAACGCGCTCGGGGGTCGACAAAACGCCGGAT
>JANOKR010000530.1:0-1860 GCA_031419315.1 Betaproteobacteria bacterium | reverse complement strand
GCGGCGATCGACCCGGCGCTGTGGCAATTTTTCCACCACTGCTACACGCTGACCTACCACGCCCACGGCGGCGCGCCCTACCTCACGCGCACCTTTTTCCAGCAGATGGCGCAGACGATGCCGCAGGCCTGGGTGATGTTTGTGGCCTCACGCGGTGGCACACCAATCGCGACATCGCTGATCGCCGTCGACGACGGCCGCGGCAACGCCTGGGGCCGGTATTGGGGTTGCACCGAGCAGGTGCCGTGCCTGCACTTCGAAGCCTGTTACTACCAGCCGCTGGCCTGGTGCATCGACCGCGGTTACCGCAGTTTTGAAGGCGGCGCGCAAGGCGAGCACAAGATGGCGCGTGGCCTGCTGCCGGTGAAGACCTGCTCGGCGCACTGGTTGCGCGACGAGCGTTTTGCGTCAGCGGTGGCCGACTTCCTCAGCCAAGAAGGCAGCGGCATCGAGGCTTACGTCGACGAGCTGCGCGAACGCAACCCTTTCAAGCCGGGTGCTTGACGCGCCAGTTGGCCATCCCGGTGATGACTTCGGCGCGCGCGCTGTCGAGGCCTTCCCAGCCGATCACCTTGACCCACTTGCCGGCCTCGAGATCCTTGTAATGCTCGAAGAAATGCTGGATCGTCTTCAGGCGCAACGGATTCAGATCCTCGGGTTTTTTCCACTGTGAATAGATCGACAGAATCTTGTCGATCGGCACCGCGAGCAGCTTGTTGTCGCCGCCAGCTTCGTCGTCCATTTTCAGCATTCCCAGCGGCCTGCAGGTGACGACCACGCCGGGGATCAGCGGCACCGGCGTGATCACCAGCACGTCGACCGGGTCGCCGTCGTCGGCCAGGGTTTGTGGGATATAGCCGTAGTTGCACGGGTAGTGCATCGATGTCGCCATGAAGCGGTCGACAAACAGCGCGCCGCTTTCTTCATCGACCTCGTATTTGATCGGGTCGGCATTCATCGGGATCTCGATGATGACGTTGAACTCGTCTGGCGCGTGGGCGCCCGGCGTGACGTTGTGCAGGCTCATGGCGGGCTCTTTTCCAGGGTTGCCCCGGATTCTACGAGCGCCGCTTGCCCGGGCCTGACGACACCCCGCGAACGTGGTGCACCGCAGGAAAACACCCAGCCGGGGGCGTCATGGCTTTCCTGTAGCATCCCGGCGCGCTCAGCCTCTCAAGGAAATGTGGCTTTGCCACTTTCCTTGATCCCCGCGGGGGACGGCCGGCTTCGGCCGGCCTTGGGGCGCTGGTGAGCCGGCGTCTGCGCACCCTTCCCGCCTGGGGTGCCCCGATGCAACGCATTCCAAAACGACAGCCCGACCCACGCAAGGAGTCTCTTTAATGTCCACGATGACGGCGCTCTATATCGCGCTCGGATGCGGCCTGCTGGCCGTGATCTACGGTTTTGTCCAGCGCAGCTGGATCCTGAGCCAGGATGCGGGCAACGCCCGGATGCAGGAAATCGCCGCCGCAATCCAGCAAGGTGCTTCGGCCTACCTGGCGCGGCAGTACAAGACGATCGCGATCGTCGGTGTCGTGCTTGCGGTCCTGATCGGGGTCTTCCTCGACCTCACCACCGCGGTCGGCTTTGTGCTCGGCGCTGTTCTCTCTGGCGCCTGCGGCTTCATCGGCATGAACGTCTCGGTCAAGGCCAACGTGCGCACCGCGCAGGCCGCCACCAAGGGCATCGGCCCGGCGCTTGACGTTGCCTTCAAGGGCGGCGCAATCACCGGCATGCTGGTCGTCGGCCTGGGCCTGCTCGGGGTCAGCCTGTTCTTCATGTACATCAGCGGCAACGGCAGCGCGCCGGCCGACAAAAACCTGGCCGGCGTGCTCAAGCCGCTGCTCGGTTTTGCTTTCG
>JANOKR010000529.1:0-2525 GCA_031419315.1 Betaproteobacteria bacterium | reverse complement strand
CGATGTCTGCCGCGCTGCGGGCATCCCGATCGCGGGGGGCCACACGATCGACTCGGTCGAGGCGATCTACGGCCTCGTCGCACTCGGCCTGGTGCACCCGAAGCGGGTCAAGCGCAACTCTGATGCAAGGGTCGGCGACCGCCTGATCCTGGGCAAGCCGCTGGGTGTGGGCGTGATGTCGGCAGCGCTGAAAAAAGAGCAGCTCGGTGCCGAAGGTTATGCCCAGATGATCGCCAATACGACCAAGCTCAATACGCCCGGCCCCGACCTTGCGGCGCTGCCGGGTGTGCACGCGCTGACTGATGTCACCGGCTTTGGCCTCGCCGGCCACGCGCTCGAAATCGCGCGCGGCGCGAAGGCGAGCGTGGCGATCGACTGGGCGCGGGTGCCGCTGCTGCCCAACGTCAGGCAACTTGCGGGGCAAGGCTTTGTCACCGGCGCATCCGGCCGCAATTGGGAAGGTTACGGCAGCGACATCCAGCTGCCGACCGGTTTTGCCGCCGAAGACCAGGCCCTGCTCACCGACCCGCAGACCAGCGGCGGCCTGCTGGTGTCGTGTGATGCGGCCTCGGTGGCCGATGTCGTCGCGATCTTCAGGCGCCACGGCTTCGAAACAGTCGCCGATATTGGCGAGATCACGGCCACGGGCGCAGCGCGCCTCGTTGTGCGCTGACGTGCGCTGACGTGCGCTGACCTGCGCTGAATTGCGCCGACCAAGACGGCAGGCCCGCGGTGCGTGTCTTTCTGAGCCACGCCTCCGCGGACAAAAGCTTTGTCCGGGCGGTGCAGGCGGCGTTGCCGCCGCATGTGCGCACCTGGCTCGATGTGCAGGAGCTCTACGCCGGGCACGAACTGCGCGCCGAACTCCGGCAGGCCGTCTTCGACGACACCGACTATGTCGTGCTCTTTGTCAGCCCGCGCGCGCTCGATTCCGAATGGGTCGCGCGCGAACTCGGCTGGGCGATCGAACGCGAGGCGGATCTCGGCCGGCCCTTTGTGGTGCCGGTCTTTCTGGCCGACACACCGGCCGCTGCCCCGGCGGCCGGTGCGCTCGCGCCGATGTGGTCGCGCATCCACATCCGCGCCACCGACGATGCCAATGCGGCGGCCGCTGAAGTCGCGCGCCACCTCTTTGCACTTGTCAGCGACTGGATCGAAAAAACCGGCGATTCCAGCCGCAAGCGTTTCATCACGCGGCTTCGCGCCGATCTGACGGAATTCAAGGACCGCGCCTACCTGATGGTCGCGGCGATGGGCGCATCGATCGAGATGATGGCCAGCCACGAAGAAGCGCACGCCACCTTCGCCAACTGCGTGACCGCTTACGTGAGCTTCAGCGACGATTTCATCGGCCGCAAGGATGCGCTGCGCGCGCAGGCGCACGAGCTGTTTGGTGGTTATGTCGCGGCGCAGACCGACCAGACGCTGGCCTTCATCGAAAGCAAGGTCTACCGCGGCCATCTGTTCGACCTGAACGCGATCGTCGACGATGTGAATGCCTTTGAGCGCAGTTTGAAATCAGACGCGCTGGCGCTCGCCGCGGCGCAGGATCGAAAGCAGGCCTTGCTGGCCAAGGCGCAGCAGGTCTTGCAGCAGATGACCAAGCGCAGCCTGGCGTTGATCGACATGTTGCAAACGCCGTAGGCGCGGCATGTGCTGCCGCGTGTTCACGGGTGCAAGGTCGTGCTGCGCACGTCGGTCGTCGCCCTGGGGGCGGCCCGGCGGGGTCATGCTGCTGCTGCTGCTGCTGCTGGCTTTGGCGGTTAGGGCTGCGCCAGCGGCCGAGCTGGTGATCGACGTCCGTCACACCGGCGATATCGGCCTCGTGCTGACCGTGGCTGGCGAGGTTGATGGCCGCCCGGTGCGCTGGCTTGTCGATACCGGCAGCACGCACCATCTGGTGAGCCGCTCGGTGCCGTCAGTGCCGGCGCAGCCGAGCGAAGAGCTGCGGGTCGCGCATGCCGGTGGTGTCTTGCGCGGCCAGCGGGTAGCGCTCGACACCGCCTCGATACAAGGCCTGCCGCTTGGCCGCCTGGACGCCCTGCAGGTCGACCTGCAGCCGGCGCTCGGCGCGCTGGCACAGGAGATCGACGGCGTGCTCGGCGCGCCCTGGTTTGCCGGCCGACGAGTCACGTTTGATTTGCAGCGGCGCAGGCTCGAACTCGACAGCGCCGCTGCGCCAGGTGGCGTGCCGTTGGCACTGGTGCAGGGGCTGCCGCTGATCGCGCTGCAAGTCGGTGACCGGCAAGAGCCCTACCTCGTCGATACCGGCGCTGCCGGTGCGGTGATTCGGTTGCGCCAAGGGGGCAGCGGTATCGATGTCTGGCGTTTGCCGCTGTTGATACTCGACGGGCAGCCGCGGCGCGAGGTGCCGATCGCCGACCTCGCCGGGGCGCCGCTGGCGCGCGCGCTGGCCACGCGCGCCGCCGGATCGATCGGGATGGCCCTGCTCGACGGCTGCCGCTTCACGCTGGACCTCATCGATCGGAAGCTGCTCGTGCACGCCTGCGCCGAGCAAAAACTGC
>JANOKR010000528.1:0-1686 GCA_031419315.1 Betaproteobacteria bacterium | reverse complement strand
TCGTCAAAATCTTCGAGCGTGCCGTAGTCGGGGTTGATGGCGCGGTAGTCGGTGACGGCATACCCGTGGTCGCCGTCCTGGCAGGGATGGATCGGCATCAGCCATAGGCCATGCACCCCCAGATCGGCCAAATAGTCCAGGCGCGAGATCAGGCCCCGCAGATCGCCGATGCCGTCATCGTTGCTGTCCTGGTAAGCGCGCACGAAGATCTGCATGAACGCGCCGCGATGCCAATCGCTCGGCAGCGCGCTGCCGGGGTCGCGCGCGGCGATCGGCTCGGTGCCAGGCGTGGTGCCAGGCATCCCGGCGGTGCTCATGGCCGCACCGTAAAAACACGCACCGACTGCGCCGGCAGCTCGATGCGCGCGCTGCCGCTGCGGTCAGCGCGTGCGGGCTTCGCGGCTGCGGGGTAGGCCGAACGCAGGCGCGCGCCCGCCGGCAGGCCGCCGGCTGACGTGCTGACCGCGACGCTGCCATAGTTGATCAGCACCAGCGTGTGGTCGGCGCCAAAACGGCGCTGGAAGCCGAGCACCAGGCCGTCGGCAAAAGAGTTTTCGAAGCTACCGCGGGCGATCGACGGGTGGCCGTTGCGCAGCTTGAGCATCGCCTTGTAGAAATTGAGGATCGAGCCCGGGTCGCGGGCCATCACCACCGGGTTGTTGGTGGCGACATTCGGTGCAATCGGGCGGAAGGGCGTGCCGCTGGTGAAGCCGGCGCGAGCGGGCTCGGCGGTCCAGCTCATCGGCGAGCGCAGCGGGCCGTCGGCCTCGGCCGATAGGGCGCCGGCCATGCCGACCTCTTCACCAAAGTAGATGAACGGCGTGCCTGGCTGCAGCAGGTACCCGGCGGCAGCGAGTTTGTACTGCGCGACATTGCCGCCGAGCTGGTCCCAGAGGCGCCGGCCGGCAAAGATATCGTGGTTGGACAAAAACGTCGCCATCGTCGGCGACGCGCTGCGGTAGTAGTCGGCCAGCCGGCGCACCGACTCGGGCTTGCCCTGCGCCGCGCCGATGAAGTGGTGCGCGTAGCCGAAGGCAAAAGCGCCACCACAGACCGCGGGGTCGCCATAGATCTGCGGCTCGGCAGTCGCTTCGCAGACGACGTAGCGGCCTGGAAACTCCTTGATCAGCGATTGCAGATGTTTGGTCAGGCGCCGGCTCTCGGGCTGATCGTTCCAGTTCCCGGCGTCGATTTCAATCATGTGCGGCACCGCGTCGAGGCGATAACCATCGAGGCCGCGGTTGAGCCAGAAGCGCAGGCTCGACTCGTGGTAGGCCAGCGCCTCGGGGTGGCGCAGGTCGAAGTCGGGCATGTGCGGGCCAAACGTGCCGAAGAAAAAGTCGCGCGCGTCGGGGCCGGCCAGGGCCAAGTCCTTGACTTCGCCCTTGAACAACCAGGGCTGTGCGCCGACGTGGTACCAGGGATATTTGCCCCAGATGTCCCAGCCGGGTGGGGCCGTTTCAGACCAGACGAACCAAGGCCGGTAGGGGCTGTCGCGGCGCTGGCGGGCATCGACAAAAAGCGGGTGCTCTGCCGACGCGTGATTGATCACGTAGTCGACGATGACGCCGATGCCGCGCCGGTGCGCCTGCTTGAGCAATTCGTCGAAGTCGGCCAGGGTGCCGTAGTCGGGCTCGATGGCGCGGAAGTCGGTGGTGGCATAACCATGGTCGCGGTCGGCGCTTT
>JANOKR010000527.1:0-13337 GCA_031419315.1 Betaproteobacteria bacterium | reverse complement strand
TCGCGGCGCGAGGCCAGGCCGCGGTCGGAGAGGATTTTCGACAGGCGCACACCGGCCGGGGCGGCAGCCGGTGGCAGCGTGCGACCAGCGATTGGTTGCGGGGCCTGGCGTGCCGCTGGCCTTGGTGGCCGTGGCGGCTGTCGCGGTGCGGCCGGCCGCTGAACAGGCAGCGCGACACGCCGCTGCGGCGGTCGCTCGGTCGGTGCGGGTGCCGGCGGCTGGGCTGGTGGTGGCGAGCTTGTTTGTAAAGGGGCCGGTGATGCCGGTTGTGGTGGCTGTGCCGCTGGCCGCGCCGCAGGGCGCTGCGGCGGCCGTTCATTTGGGCTGTTAGGCAGTGGCCGTTTTGGCGCCGCTGGCCGAGGCCCGCGCTGATCGGGCCGGGCGCCTGGCTTGAGCGGCGGCAGCGGCGACGGCCCGCCGCGCACCTGACGGCGCCTCGGGTCGCGCGCCGGGGTGGTGGCCCCGAGTTTGATTTTCGGGCGGTCGGTCATGGCGATTTTGTAGTTGTTGTCATCGGGTCGGCGGGCAGGCCAAAGAGGTCGCGCAGCGCATCGCGATACTGCGCTTGACCGACGGCATTGGTGTTGTGATGCGAGCCGCCTTCAACCAGCAGCCAGCGTTTGGGCGCACTCGCGCGGTCGTACAACGCGCGGCCGAGTTCTGGCGGGATCAGCCGGTCTTCGCTGCCATGCACCACGAGCAGCGGCGTTTGCAGTTTGGCGACCCGCCCGGCGGCGTCGAAACGCTGCGTGATCAGCGCGCCGACCGGCAACCAGCCCCAGCGAAAGCTGCTCACGACATCCGGGATCGAGGTAAAGCCGCCTTCGACGATGACCCCGGCGGCGTCGCCGGTTTCGCTGGCCAGGCGCACCGCGATTGCGCCGCCGAGTGAGTGGCCAAAGACATAACGCCGGCTTGCGGTGCCGCGGGCATCCGTGCCCAAGCCCGAGCCCGCGGGTTGCTGCGCGAGCCACTCCCAGGCCGCGCGGGCGTCTTCGTGGGCGCTGTCTTCAGACGGCAGGCCGGCGCTGCTCTTGCCAAAGCCGCGGTAGTCGATGCCGAGCACCGCAAAGCCGAGCTCGTGCATGCGGCGCATCCGGTGCGCGCTGCTGCGCACATCCCAGCGCGCGCCATGCAGATACAGCAGGCGCGGCGCGTCGGCGCGTGGCTGCGGTGCCCACAGCGCGTGCAGGCGCACCGGCTCGCGGCCGGCGGCCGGGGTGAAATCGATCCACACATCCTGCATGCCTTCGGCAGCCGCCGCGCCGCCGTACCAGCTGCGGTCGGTCGGCTGGAAGATCCAGCGCCGTTGTTGTTCGTCGAGCGCCGCGCAGCCGCCGAGCAGCCCGGCAGCGACGAAAAAGGCGCTGCCAAGCCTGACGATCACCGTCCTGGCGGAGACTCGAATGGGTTGGGTCGGATTGGGTCTCACGCGTTGCCCTCAGCGGCCACGCAAAAAGAGCGCATCGAGCTCTTTCATCGTGACCTGGCGCCAGGTCGGGCGGCCGTGGTTGCAGGTGTCGGCACGTTCGGTATGTTCCATCTCGCGCAGCAAGGCATTCATCTCTTCGATCGTCAACCGGCGGTTGGCGCGCACGGCAGCGTGGCAGGCCATCGTCGCCAGGATCTCGTCGCGCGCACGTTGCACGACCCGGCTGGCGCCGACCTGTTGCAGGTCAGCCAGCACCGAGCGGCTGAGCTCGGCCAGATCGGCATCCGGCAGCGCAGCCGGGCGGCTGCGTGCGGCCAGCGTGGTGGGCCCGAGCGGGCTCAGGTCCAGGCCGAGTTGCAGCAGCGTCTCGCGCTCGGCCTCGGCCGTGGCGACTTCAGCCGCTGTCGCGGCGAAGGTTTGTGGCACCAGCAAAGGCTGCGAAGGCAGGGCGGCCTGGCCACCGCCGGCGGCGCCATCAGCGGCAAGACTCGCGGCACTACCCGCGGCACTACCCGCGGCGCGTTTCAGGCGCTCGTAGACGATGCGCTCGTGCGCTGCGTGCATATCGACGACGACCAGGCCCAGCGCGTTTTCGGCGAGCACATAAACCCCGCCGATCTGCGCAACGGCGCGGCCGAGCGGCCAGTCGGATGCATGTGGTGGGTGCGGTGCGTGCGGTGCGTGTTGTGCTTGAGGAGTGTGCGGCGCTTGTGGCGACAGGCTGTTGTTCGCGGCAGCGCCGGCTCGGCCATCGACGATCGCGGCCCAGGCCGCCAGGCCGCCGCTGCCGCGATGGCGCTCGTCGGGGCCCGACCAGGCTGGCGCCGGCTCGCGCAGCAACATCGGCTCGCGTTCGCGCAAGCCCAGCGTTGGCTGCCAGCCCGACGCTGGTGCCGTCGTTGCGGCCGGCAACGCCAGCGATTCGCTCGGCACCGCGGGCGTCAACATGGGCGCCGCATTCCCGGCCACCCGGCTCGGCGCCAGCGCCTCGATCACGGCGCGCTGCACTGCCTGGTGCAAGGCGCGGCTGTCGCGAAAGCGGACCTCGATCTTGGTCGGGTGCACATTCACATCCACCAGCTCGGGTGCGATCTGCAAAAACAGCGTGTATGCCGGCTGGCGGCTGCCGTGCAACTGGTCTTCATAAGCCGCGCGCACGGCATGCGAGACCAGGCGGTCGCGCACAAAACGGCCGTTGACAAACAGGTACTGCTGATCAGCGCGCGTGCGTGCCGCTTCGGGCTGGCCGGCGCGGCCATGCAGCTGCAGCGGTCCGAGCGTGGTGTTGACTTCGCGGCTGGCTGCGATGAACTGAGGCCCGAGCACGTCGGCCAGGCGCATCGCTGCGCTGCCGGCGCGCCATTGCACGACGAGCCGGCCTTCGTGCCAGACGCCAAACCCGACATCCGGCCGCGCCAGCGCGTGGCGCCGCACCGCCTCGACGCAGTGGGCGAGTTCGGTGGCATCGGTCTTCAGGAATTTGCGCCGTGCCGGGGTCGAAAAGAAAAGTTCGCGGACCTCGACGGTGGTGCCGACCGCCCGCGCCGCGGCTTGCAGCTCGCCGCTGCGCGCGTCGAGTTTGGTCGCGTGGGCAGCGGCCGCGGTGCGGCTGGTGATCGAGACTTCGGCGACGCTGGCGATCGCGGCCAGCGCCTCGCCGCGAAAGCCCATCGTCGCGACCTGTTCGAGGTCGGCCAGGCTGCCGATCTTGCTCGTCGCGTGGCGCTTCAAGGCCAGCGGCAGCTCGTCGATGGGGATGCCGCCCCCATCGTCTTCGACCACCATCGAGCGCACCCCGCCGGCGGCCAGGCGCACGGTGATCGTGACTGCGCCGGCGTCAAGCGCGTTGTCGACCAGCTCGCGCACCACGGATGCCGGCCGCTCGACGACCTCGCCGGCGGCGATCTGGCTCACCAGTTCGTCGGGCAGTTCACGGATCGGGCGGCGGGGGCTGGCGGTGGTGGCCAGCAGCGGGGCGTTCATCACGCCGATTGTAGGAAGTGCCGGGGATAATCCCGGCGCATGGACATCGTTGCTTCTTTATTCGACTTCATCCTGCATGTCGACAAACACCTGCAGGCCTTTGTCACCAGCTACGGCATGTGGGTCTACGCGCTGCTCTTTGCGATCATTTTTGTCGAGACGGGCTTGGTCGTGATGCCTTTCCTGCCGGGGGATTCGCTGCTCTTTGTCGTCGGCGCGCTGTGTGGTGTCGGGCTGATGAGCCTGCCGCTGTCGATCGGCCTGCTGTGGGCCGCGGCGGTGCTCGGCAACCAGACCAACTACGCCATCGGCAGGCGCATCGGGCCGCGGGTTTTTCAATGGGAAGACTCGCGCTGGTTCAACAAGCGCGCCTTCGAGCAGGCGCATGCTTTTTATGAACGTTACGGCGGCGTGACCCTGGTCGCCGCGCGTTTCATGCCCTTCTTGCGCACCTTCGCGCCCTTTGTTGCCGGCGTGGCGCAGATGACGCGCAGCAAGTTCACGTTTTACGACATCACCGGCGGCGGCCTCTGGGTCGGCAGCCTGGTGGTCATCGGCTACCTCTTTGGCAACCTGCCGATCGTGAAGCAGAACTTCAGCCTCATCGTGTGGCTGATGATCATCGTGCCCGGGGTGCTGGCGCTCTTGGGCGCCTGGCGGGCGCGGCGCTCGGGCGTTTCGGCGGGCTGATCAGGATTGGCATTCGCGCTGCTTGCCGCCGGTTGTTCTCGCAGCCGGGATCGGGGTGGCCGGCTTCGGTTGTGGAATTCTTACGCCCTGCGCCGGCCACCCCAATCCCGGCTGGGCCGGTGGCGGCCTGGGTGCTGCCAATCCCTATCCGACGGGCTATTTCTGTTCGTGGTGAGACCGCCGCCGTACCTCGCAGAGACGGGGGGGGGTTGGCCCGGCGTAGTGCGAAAGAATTCCACAAACGTACCCGGGCCAGCCCCGTGTCGACTCTGCGCTCGCCGATGCCAGAACGCGAGAGACGGATGTCCACCAGAAGCCAAGCGCCCTCAGAACGACCGGTGCCGTGCCAGCGGCGGGTTTTTTGCGAAATAGCGCTTGATGCCCAACGCGAGTGCATCGACCAGTTGCGCCTGGTAGTCGGGGTCGCGCAATCGGGCCTCTTCTTCGGGGTTCGAGATGAAGGCGGTCTCGACCAGGATGCTCGGCATGTCGGGCGCCTTGAGCACCGCAAAGCCGGCCTGTTCGACACGCGGCTTGTGCAGCCGGCCGACACGCCCGATGCGTGTCAGCACCTCGTTGCCCAGGCGCAGGCTGTCCTTGATCTGCGCGCTGGTACTCATGTCGAGCAAGGCGCGCAGCAGCTGCGGGTCCTTGGCGGCGATATTGACGCCGCCGACGGCGTCGGCGGCGTTTTCGCGCTCGGCCATCCAGCGCGCCGCGGCACTCGTTGCACCGCGGTCGGAGAGCGCAAAAACACTCGCGCCGCGCGCTTCGGGTTTGAAAAACGCATCGGCATGGATCGACACGAACAGGTCCGCCTGGACCCGGCGCGCCTTGCGCACACGCTCGTGCAGCGGCACGAAGAAATCGCCGTCGCGGGTCATCATCACGCGCATGCCGGGCTGCGCGTTGAGCCTGGTGCGCAGTTGCAGCGCGACCTGCAATACGACGTCTTTTTCGCGCAGGCCGGTGGGGCCGATCGCACCCGGGTCTTCGCCGCCGTGGCCGGGGTCGATGGCGACGATCACCAGCCGGTCGACACGCTGCTGCAGCGTTGGCGCCGGCTCGTTGGTGGTTGTCGCGGTGGCTGCGTTGGCGGCCGCGGCAGGCCCTGCCGGCGCGCTGGCGGCGGCGCGTGGTGTCGCTGCCGGCGTGGTGGGTGTCACGGCCATGGCGCCGGTCGCGGGCGCAGGCGCAGGCACCACCGCGGCCGGCCGGTCGATCCGCCCGATCAACTCGCCCAGCGCATCCTTGACTTGGCTGGCCGCTTGCTGTTCGGCGGCCTCTTTTTCCCGCACCAGCGCCAGCAGCGGGTCGCGCGCTTCAGCGGGATACAGATCCAGCAGCAGGCGCTGCTGATAGGCCGCGACCGGCGCCAGCGTGAACTGCTGCGGCAGCACAGGCTGCTTCAAGTCGAAGACCAGGCGCACAACTTTGGGTTGGTACTGACCAACGCGCACACCGGCAATGAAGGGGTCGTCGGCGCGCACCTTGCCGACGAGTTCGCGCAGCGCCGGGTTCAGCTCCAGGCCGTCGATATCGACGACCAGCCGCAGGGCACCTTCGGCCGTGACGAAGTGGCGCGCTGCAAGCCGCGCATCGGATTCAATCGTGACCCGGGTGTAGTCGGCGGCCGGCCAGACGCGCACCGCGATGATCGTCGCACCGCGGGCGATCTCGGCTAGGCCGAGCAGCAACAACGCGCTGCCGCCGCGGGTGGTCGCCGTGATGGCCTGCCGGCGGGTGATCATTCCAGCAGCGCCCGTCCGGTGGGCGTGAACGCCGTCGCGATGACCGCGCGCGATTCGTCGGCTGCGACCTCGATCGACAGCCGCAGGTCGGCCGGCGGCAGCACCGCAGCCGCGAGCTCGGGCCATTCGGCGAGCTTCAATCCGGGGCGGCCGAAGATGTCGCGAAAGCCCGCGTCTTCCCATTCGCGCGGGTCGCTGAAGCGGTAAAAGTCGAAGTGCGAAATTTCGAGATCGCCGATCTGGTAAGGCTCGATGACCGCGTAGGTCGGGCTCTTGATGCGGCCCGTGATGCCGAGCGCGCGCAGCAGGTGGCGCACAAAAGTCGTCTTGCCGGCGCCGATGGGGCCATCCAGTTCGATGAAGGCGTTGCGCAGCGCCGGCCAGGCCGCCAGACTCGCTGCCAGACGCGCGGCGAATATGGCGCAGGCGGCTTCGTCAGGCCAGCGCAACTGCTTAGTTTCTAGAATCGGCGGATGGGCCAGCGTCATCGGTTGGATGGAGACCCGCTCGTCGGTCGGCTGCGGCAATGGGCGCATGAGTTGGGATTCTCACAGATCGGCGTCGCCGGCATCGACCTCGCCGCGGCCGAGCCCGGCCTGCGCGCCTGGCTCGACGCCGGCTGGCAGGGCTCGATGCACTACATGGCGCTGCACGGCATGAAACGTGCGCGGCCGGCGCAACTGGTGCCGGGCACGCTGAGTGTGATCACGGCGCGGATGGACTATCTGCCGCGCGACAGCGGCGCTGACTGGATCGACAACGAACAGCGGCGCTTGGCCGACCCGCAGCAGGCGGTGGTCTCGGTGTATGCCCGCGGCCGCGACTACCACAAGGTCTTGCGCGCACGGCTGCAAACCCTGGCCGACCGGCTGGCGGCTGAAGTCGGGCCCTTTGGCTACCGCGTTTTTACCGATTCGGCGCCGGTGTTGGAAGCCGAACTGGCCACCCGCAGCGGTATCGGCTGGCGCGGCAAACACACCCTCGCGCTGCACCGCGAAGCGGGGTCGATGTTTTTCCTGGGCGAGCTGTTTGTCGACTTCGAACTGCCCGCCACGGCGCCGGTACAGGCCCATTGCGGCAGCTGCCGCGCCTGCATCGATATCTGCCCGACGCGGGCCATCGTCGCCGAAGGCCGGCTCGATGCGCGGCGCTGCATCTCGTACCTGACGATCGAACATCACGGCCCGATCCCGATCGAGTTTCGGCGTGCCATCGGCAACCGGATTTATGGCTGCGACGATTGCCAGACCGCCTGCCCCTGGAACAAGTTTGCTCAAGCCTCGGTGCTGCCCGATTTTGATGTGCGTGAGGGTCTTGATCAGGCCACGCTGTTGCAGTTGTGGGCCTGGAGCGAGGCGGAATTCTTGCAACGCACCCAAGGCAGCGCGATCCGCCGCATCGGCTGGCAACGCTGGCGGCGCAACCTGGCGGTGGGGCTGGGCAATGCGCTGCGCGCGGCGGGTACGGGCACGCCGCTGGCGGCGTCGATCCGTGCAGAACTGACCCACGCGCGGATCGTCGCCGACACGATCGTCGCCGAGCATATCGACTGGGCGCTGTCAGGCGCCGACTGAAGCCGAGAGCCAGCGCAGCAGCGCCATTGCCAGCGGCAAACCCGGCATCGCCAGCAATGTCGACAGCGTCACCAGCCCGGCGACATAAGGCCCATGGCCGCCCATGCGGGTGGCCAGCACATAGGCGCTCGACGCGGTAGGCATCGCCGCGAAGGCGACGACCACGACCTGCTGCGCTGGTGGCAGATCGAAGCCGATCGCCAGCGCGATGCCGAGCAAGGGCAGCAGGCCATGGCGGATCAGCATCAGGCTGCCGGCGAGCCGCGGCGCCATCGCCAGCGCGCCAATCTGCAATCCCGCACCGACGGCCATCAGCCCCAGCGGCAGCGCCGCGGCGCCGATACGCCCCAACGTCGTCGAAACAACTTCAGGCAGCGTGATGCCGAGCAGGTTGCAGATGAGGCCGGCGAGCGTCGACAGGATCAGCGGGTTGCGCGCCAACTCGCGCAGATATCCGTGGCCGCCGGCACGCGCCAGCGGCCAGACCGCAGCGACATTGCACAGCGGCACGCAGACCGAAATCAGCAGCGCCATCCAGGCCAGGCCGGGCGCGCCGGCCAGGCGCTCGGCCAGGGCCAGAGCGACATACGAATTGAAGCGGAACGCGGTCTGCGCACCCGATGCATGCAGGTGCCGGTCGACCCCCGGCGCGAGCCGCGTCGCGAAGGCCAGCACCACGCCGCTGCCGACGACCGCCCAGCCGCAGGCGACCAACGGCAGCGCAGTCGCCGCCGGCATCGGATTGCGTACGATCGCGTTGAACAGCAGCGCCGGGAAGAGCAGGTAGTAGACGAGCCGTTCGGCGCCGTCCCACACCGGCCGGTCCAACGCGGTATAGCGGCAGATCAGCCAGCCCAGGGCGATGAGCAAAAAATCGGGGACGAGCAGCCATGCGTCTTGCATCGCCCAAGTATCGCGGCTCCGATCGGGCGGGATTGCAGCCGCAGCGGCGCAACGCTCCACCGCGGCGGTCGGCGGCGCAGACCGCGCCAGCGTTGAGGGTGCTCAATGCACCGACAATGCGCGCCATGACCACGCTGTCCGATCGCCGTTACGCCCGGCTGGCTGCGTTTGTTTCGCAGCTCGCGGCGGTCGCGGCATTTGAACTTGCAGCACTTGCCGCGCTGGCTGTGACGGCGCCGGGGCGGGCCATCGCCGCGCCGGTGCTCGTCGAAGGCAAACGTTTCGACGACAGCCTGCGCCTGTTCGACAGCGACCTCGTGCTCAACGGCACCGGCGTGCGCCAGGTCGCCTGGCTCAAGGGTTACGCCGCGGGCCTGTACCTCGGCGCGGCGGCCAAGACCGCGGCCGCGGTGGCCGCGACACCCGGCCCGAAGCGCCTGCGCATGCACATGCTGCAAGAGGTCGCCGCGGCCGAATTTTCCAAGGCCGTGCACAAGGGCGTCGGGCGCAACACCGGCGCGGCCGAGCAGCCGGTGCTGCGCGACCGCCTCGCGGTGTTCGAGCGCCAGGTCGACAGTCTGGGCAAGGTGCGCAAGGGCGATATCGTCGATCTCGATTTTGGCCCGGCGCAAGGCACCAGCCTCGTTGTCAACGGCAAACGTGTCGGCGAGCCGATCGCCGGCGACGACTTTTATGCCGCGCTGCTGCGCTCCTTTGTCGGCGACCAGCCTTACGACGAGGCGCTCAAGGCCGGCTTGCTCGGCCGGCGCAAAGCGGCTGCCGATCGTGGTGCGCCGTCCTGAATCACTGCCCGCGACCACCGCACGCGACCACTGCTGGACCCTGACCCTGAATCTCCCCTTCACACTCAGCCGAGAAAGACCCTCCGAGATGAATCGTTCGACCTGGAAACTGATTGCCACGGCCGCCTTGGCCGTGCCGCTGGCCGCATCATTGGCGACACCGCTGGCCGCGTTGGCGCAGGCCTACCCGAGCAAGCCGGTGCGCCTGATCGTGCCCTTTGCACCTGGCGGCACGACCGATATCGTGGCCCGCATCGTGAGCGAAAAAATGGGCGCCTCGCTGGGCCAGACGGTGGTCGTTGAAAACAAGGCCGGCGGCGGCGGTTCGATCGGCGCGCTGGAGATGATCAAGGCCGCGCCTGATGGCCATGTGCTGGGCATGGCGACAGTGTCGACGACGGCCGCCAACCCGGCCATCAACCCGAAGATCGGCTACAACCCGGCGGTCGATTTTGTGCCGGTGATCAATATCGCGGCGACGCCGAATGTGATTGCGGTGCATCCGTCGTTCCCGGCACGCGACTACAAGGGTTTCATCGCCGAGTTGAAAAAGCACCCCGGCAAATACAGCTATGCCAGCTCGGGCACCGGCGGCATCGGCCACTTGCAGACCGAACTCTTCAAGAGCCTCGGCGGTGTTTTCATGACCCATATCCCGTACCGCGGCGCCGGCCCGGCCTTGAACGATACGGTCGCCGGCCAGGTCAACGTGATCTTCGACAACCTCCCTTCGGCATTGCCCTTCATCCGCGACGGCCGGCTGATCCCGATCGTCGTCGCCGCGCCGCAGCGCCTGGCGCAATTGCCCAACGTGCCGACCTTCAAGGAGGTCGGCCTCGAAGCTGTCAACCGGATGGCGTATTACGGCGTGCTCGCGCCCAAGGGCACGCCCAAGGCGGTGGTTGATGCGGTGGCCGCGGCGGTGAAAAAGACGCTCGAAGACCCCGGCGTGCGCAAGCGCATCGAAGATACCGGCTCGATCATCATCGGCAACACCCCGGAGCAGTTTGCGGCGCAAATGGCGGCCGAGCTGGCGGTCTACAAAACCGTGGTCGCCCAACAAAAGCTCAGCCTCGATTGAAGCCTGCTGCAGACGCGTCGATCGACCGTTTTATCGACGCGATCTGGGTCGAGGACGGCCTCGCTGCGCTGACGCTGGCCGCTTACCGGCGTGACCTGGTGCTGTATGCGCAGTGGCTGGACCAGGCGCGCGGCTGCGGCATCGACGAGACCGGCGAAGACGATCTGCGCGGCTACATGCTCGACCGTCACGCCGCCACCAAAGCGACCACCGCGAACCGGCGGTTGACGGTTTTCAAGCGCTACTTTCGCTGGGCGCTGCGCGAAAAAATCGTCAACGCCGACCCGACGCTCAAACTGCTTGGCGCAAGGCAGCCGCCGCGGGTGCCCAAGACCTTAAGCGAACGCCAAGTCGAAGCCCTGATCGGCGCGCCGGATGTCGACACCGCACTCGGCCTGCGCGACCGCACGATGATCGAGCTGATGTACGCCAGCGGCCTGCGTGTGAGCGAGCTGGTCGGCATGAAGACGGTCGACATCGGCCTCAACGAAGGCGCGCTGCGGGTCACCGGCAAGGGCGCCAGGGAGCGCATGGTGCCCTTTGGCGAGCAGGCGCATGCCTGGCTGCGCTGTTATCTCGCCGATGGCCGCGCGGCGATCCTCAAGGGCCAGGCCAGCGACGCGCTGTTTGTCACCGCACGCGGCGGCCCGATGACCCGCCAGATGTTCTGGAGCCTGATCAAGCGCCACGCGGCAAGCGCGGGCATTGACGCGCCGCTGTCACCACACACGCTGCGGCATGCTTTTGCAACCCACTTGCTGAACCACGGCGCCGACCTGCGCGCGGTGCAGATGCTGCTCGGCCACGCCGATATCTCGACGACGACGATCTACACCCATGTCGCGCGCGAGCGGCTGCGGCAGTTGCACGCGGCGCATCATCCGCGCGGGTGAGTGCGGGCGTCCCCCCAAGCCGATCGCGCCGCGCCCGACCGATCAGCGACTACCATTGCCCGACAGCATCGTCATGGTCCAGCACAGGAGACTCTTATGAGCTTGATTTCAACCGGTCGCACCGGCCTGCTGGCCCTTGCCACCACCTTGTTTTTGATCGGCACGGTGCAGGCCCAGCCGGTGCGTGTCGGCTCGAAGATCGACACCGAGGGCTCGCTGCTGGGCAACCTGATCGTGCAGGTGCTCGAAGCCGGCGGCGTCAAGACCGAGAACAAACTGCAGCTGGGCAACACCAAGATCGTGCGCGGTGCGCTGGTCGCCGGCGAGATCGACCTCTACCCCGAGTACACCGGCAACGGCGCGTTTTTTCACGCCGACGAAAAGAACCCCGCCTGGAAGCAGCTCAGCGCCGGCTTCGAGCGCATCAAGGCCCTCGACGCCGAGAAGCACAAGCTGACCTGGCTGGCGCCGGCACCGGCGAACAACACCTGGGCGATTGCGATTCGCAAGGATCTGGCCGCAGCGAACAAGCTGAAGTCGCTCGACGATTTCGGCCGCTGGGTCACGGCCGGCGGCAAGGTCAGGCTCGCCGCCTCGGCCGAGTTTGTCGAGCGGCCCGACGCCCTGCCGGCGTTCCAGTCGGCCTACGGCTTCAAGCTGGCCAAAGACCAGTTGCTGGTGCTGGCCGGCGGTGATACCGCGGCGACGATCAAGGCCGCGGCCGAGCAGACGTCGGGCGTCAACGCCGCGATGGCCTACGGCACCGACGGCCCGGTCGCCGCGCTCGGCCTGGTGATCCTCGACGACAGCAAAGGTGTGCAGCCGGTGTATGCGCCGGCCGTGGTCGTGCGCGCTGAAGTGCTGGCCAAGCAGCCAAAAATCGCGACCCTGATCGCGCCGCTGTTCAAGACCCTCGACACCGCGACGCTGCAAGGCCTGAACGCGCAGATCGCGCTCGAAGGCCAGGACGCGAAGAAGGTCGCGACTGCCTACCTGAAGGCCAAGGGCCTGGTCAAGTGAGTGGGGCGCCAGTGCCTGCAGGGGCGCTGGTGCAAGGCGTGCAAGCTTCGAGCCTGATCCACAACCGCGTGCTGGCGGTGTTGCTGGTCACTGGCCTCGGTGCTGCACTTGGCCTGGCCTTTCTGACGCTCGCGCCGAACCGCCTGGTATCGGGCACCGGCCTGGGTTTTTGCGAGATGCCGCTCGCCGCGCAGGGCTGGCTGGCGCTGCCGCTGGCAGGCCTCGTGCTGGCGCTGTTCGTGCCGCCGTCGCGCGTGACCTACAGCGCGGTGCTGGTGTCGGCCACGCTGCTGCTGACCGGCCTGGTCGGGCTGGCCGGCGCCGAGGCCGCGCGGCTGTCTGTGGCCGCCTCGCCGTTGACCCGCGTGTCGCTCGGCGGCGGCTTCTGGGTGCTGGCGCTGCTGAGTTGGCTGGTGGCAGCCGATGCGCTGCAGCGCCTGGCCCTGACGCTGGTGCGGCGCACGCTGGCCCACGCGGCGGTGCTGCTGCCGCTCGGCGTGCTGCTCGGCACTGGCGCGCTCGATTCGCTCTCGCTGCTCAAGGAGTACGCCAACCGCGATGAGGTCTTCCGCGACGCCGGCCTGCGCCACTTGCAGATCGTTGCCGCGACGCTGTTGCCGGCTTTGCTGATCGGCGTGCCGCTCGGCGTGGCTGCGGCGCGCAGCGAGCGGCTTGCAACGCCTTTGTTCGCCGCGCTCAATGTGATCCAGACGGTGCCGTCGATCGCGCTGTTTGCGTTGCTGATCGCGCCACTCAGTGGCCTCGCCGCGGCGCTGCCGGGTTTGCGCATCAGCGGCATCGGCCTGCTGCCGGCGGTGATCGCGCTGACGCTGTATGCGCTGCTGCCGATCGTGCATGGCACCGCCGCCGGCCTGCACCAGGTGCCGGTGGCAGCCATCGAGGCGGCCACCGGCATGGGCATGACCACGCGCCAGCGGTTCTGGCATGTCGAGGTGCCGCTGGCGCTGCCGGTGCTGATGTCGGCGCTGCGCGTGACCGCGGTCCAGATCATCGGCTTGGGCGTGGTTGCAGCGCTGATCGGTGCCGGCGGTTTTGGCGCGCTGGTCTTTCAGGGCCTGGCCAGCAGCGCGATCGACCTGGTGCTGCTCGGCGTGCTGCCGGTGCTGGCGCTGGCCATCGTCGTTGACGCTGGCCTCGCGCTGGTGATGGCCACGCACGGGGCCACGCACGGGGCCGCGCACGGGGC
>JANOKR010000526.1:0-2468 GCA_031419315.1 Betaproteobacteria bacterium | reverse complement strand
AGCCCGAGCCAGAAGCTGAAACCCGCCTTGAGCAGGATCGCTGCGGTGTAGGCGCCGATGCCGAAGAACGCCGCGTGGCCCAGGCTCTTCTGGCCGGCGTAGCCGATCGTCAGGTTCAGGCCCATCGTCGCGATCACGAAGACCAGCCACTTGCTGAACAGGTAGACGCCGTAGTTCTTGAGCAGCGGCGGCACAAAAATCAACACCCCCAGCACCACCAGGCCGATGAGCAGGGGCAGGCGAGGCTTCATACCTTGCGCTCGACTTTCTTTCCCAGCAAGCCCTGCGGCTTGAACAGGATCACGGCCATGAAGATCACCAGCGCCACTGCGTCTTTGTAGGCCGGCGAGATATAGGCCGCGGCGAGGTTTTCACAAACCCCGACGATGACGCCGCCGAGCAGCGCGCCGCGGCTGTTGTTGAAGCCGCCGATGATCGCGGCGAAAAAGGCCTTGGTGCCCAGCGACTCGCCCATGTCGAACTTGGCCAGGTAGGTCGGCGTGACGAGCAACGCCGCCGCGCAGGCCAGCACCGCATTGATCGCGAAGGTGTAGAAGATCATGCGCGGCACGTCGATGCCGAGTACGGTCGCGCTCTCGGTGTTCTGCGCCACCGCCTGCATCGCGCGGCCGGTGATCGTCTTGGCCAGAAAAGCCTGGGTGCCGAGCACCAGCGCCAACGCCAACGCCAAGGTGCCGATATCGGCCAGCGTGATCGTGACGCCGGCGATGTTGAACAGCTGGTCGGCAAACAGCGCCGGGAAGGGGTGGGCCTCGGCGCTGTACCCGGCGCGCACGCCGTTGCGCGCAGCGATCGCCAGGCCGATGGTGGCGACGACGATCGGCATCAGGCCAAACTTGAGCAGCGGGTCGGCGATGCCACGTTTGAAGGCCCAGCCGAGCACGCCGACAGCGACGATGCAGGTGAAGACAAAAGCCACCGGCAGCGGCGCGCCGAGATAACCGAAGGCCAGCATCACAAACGCCGGCAGCATCACAAATTCGCCCTGGGCAAAATTGATCGTGCCCGAGGCCTGCCAGAGCAGCGTGAAGCCGAGCGCTGCCAGCGCGTAGATGCTGCCGGTGGCGAAGCCCGAAAAGACGAGCTGGACGAAGTCCGTCACGCGCCGGTCGTCAGCAGCTTTATTTCTTGCTCAGCGGCGGCAGGATTTCTTTGACTTCCTGCTTGCCGCCCCTGACTTCGACGAGGAAACTTTCGCGGTCGACATCGCCTTTGTCGTCGATCGAGACGTCCATCAGCACGCCGGGTTCTTTGGCCGCCTTGACGCTCAGGCCGTGCAATGCCGCCACCACCGCCTTGCGGTCGACCTTGCCGGCTTTTTCGATCGCCGCCTTCATCAGGTAGACCCCTGTGTAACCCTTGATGCCGTTGTGGTCGGAGATGTAGTTGTACGACTGGTAGAACTTGGCCTTGAATTTGAGCATCAGCGGGTTCGGCGCGTCGACGGTGAGGCCGACATGCGCGACGGCGCCGTTGGCGGCTTCACCGGCCAACTCGATGACCTTCTGGCCGGTGAGCGTGGTCTCGCCGACGATCGGTTTGTTGTAGCCCTGCTTGCGCAATTCACGCAGCGCGCGCGCCGATTCTTCTTCGTTGGTGTAGACAAACAGTACATCGGCATTGCTCTGCTTGGCCCTGAGCACCGGCGCCGAAAAGTCGATTTGGCCGCTGTCGGTGGAGATATCGGCAACCACCTTGGCGCCGGCATCGACCAGCGCCTTGGTGATGGCGTCGCGGCCGCCCTTGCCGAAGTCGTTGTTGACGTAGATCACGGCCACGTTTTTCGCCTTGAGGCCGTTGGTGATGTAACGCGCGACCTTGGGCATCGCGGTGTCTTGCGTGAAGCTGGTGCGGAAGATGTACGGGTTGCCCTGCTTGGTGATCGCCGAGGCTTCGCCGCCGGTGAAATTGGGCACCTCGGCGCGCCGGGTCTCGGCCATGCTGACCATGATCGAGCCCGAAAAGACCGGGCCAAAAACCGCGAACGCACCGTCGTCGATGGCCTTGGTGGCCAGGCCCTTGGCCACGCCAGGGTTGGTCTGCGTATCGGCGATCGAATGTTCGATCTTCCTGCCCAAAATGCCGCCGGCGGCATTGATTTCCTTGACTGCCAGCTCGACGCCATTCTTGAAATTGGTGCCGGCACTCGCGCCCGCCCCAGAGAGCTCATACACGCCGGAGATCTTGATCGGCTGCGCGAGCGCAGTGGCGCAGCCTAGCGCGGCGAGTGCGGCGACGGCCGCGACGAGGGTAGGGTGAGCAAATGCTTGTGGGGTCATGCGGGGTCCAAATCGGTGGTCGGGTGATGGCCGGCGAATGTCGCACGGCCAAGCCGGTGCCCGAGCCGGTAGAAACGCGGGCGCCATCGTCCGGGCCCGGAACCTAGTCAGATCACGGCATAGTTGTGATGCCGATTGCGCGGCCGGCCTCGAGCTTGGCGCGCTGGC
>JANOKR010000525.1:0-4098 GCA_031419315.1 Betaproteobacteria bacterium | reverse complement strand
GGCCGCAGCGCCGCCCGCCACCGAACCCGCCGTCGGGCCTGTGGCCGCATTGCTGCCGCCCCTGCCGCCGGCAAGCGCGCCAACGACCGCCGCTGCAGTCGGCTTCGACTGGCCACCCTCGACCCGCCTGAGCTACATCCTCACTGGCGACTACCGCGGCCCGGTCGACGGCAGTGCGCAGGTCGAGTGGCTGCGCAGCGGCAACCGCTACCAGGTGCATCTGGACGTGCGCATCGGTGCTGCGTTTGCGCCGATCGTGACCCGCCGCATGTCGAGCGAAGGCGAGCTCGTCGAATCGGGCCTGCGCCCGTTGCGCTACGAAGAAGAGACCAAGGTCCTGCTGCGCGATGCGCGCCGCGCCTCGGTGCGCTTCGAGCCCGACCGCATCGTGCTCGCGGGCGGCCGCGACAGCCCCACCGAGCCGGGGGTGCAGGACACGGCGAGCCAGTTTGTGCAACTCACCTGGCTCTTCACGATGCAACCCGAACGCTTGCGTGTTGGCCAGACGCTGGAGATGCCGCTGGCCTTGCCACGGCGTGTCGATCGCTGGATCTACGACGTCGTCGCCGAAGAGCTGCTGCACACGCCAGCCGGCGCGATCCCGACCTTTTATCTCAAGCCGCGGCGCGAGGCCAAGGCCGGCGGCGACCTCGTGGTCGAGACCTGGTACGCGCCGTCGCTGCAATACCTGCCGGTGCGCATCCGCATCCGCCAGGACGAGCGGAACTATGTTGATCTGATGCTTGACCGCTTGCCGCAGCAGGGCTCGGCGCCGCGCTGACCGGCGCAGTCGCGGCGCTGCGACCCGACCCCGCCCCCGCGGTGCGCGGCGAAGTGCTCAGCGGCCCATGAACCGGGTGCGGAAATTCGCCGCGGCCTGGGCACCACGCGCGATGTCGATCATCTGCCGCGTCGTGTCGAGCAGCGGGCGGATTTCGTCGAAGCTGCGCGTGCGCTCGAGCTTGATGGCCATCGTCTCTGCCGACGGGCCGGCCTGCTCGTTGAGCATGCGCACCACCTCGCGGCGGTAGATGACAAAGTCGTCGAGCCCCGCTGCCGGCCTGGGCACCGCCGCTGAAGTCGGTGCCGCCGCCTGCGCTGTCGGCTGTGGCGGCGGTTGCGGTTTCGGTCGGGTGTCGCTGACGCTGACGACTTCGATAAAACCCTGCGCCGCCAGTGCGAGCAGGGTCTCGTCGGGCTGCTGCAGGAGCAGGCTGCGCAGGTCCTCGTCGGAGCGTTTGCCGTCGACCAGGATCAACGCGCTGCGCAACCGGGGCACGAGCTTGTTGGCGCGTGTCGCGATCTCGGCGATGCCCTTGGCGCTCTTGCGATAGGTGGTGGCCATCGATCCTCGGCGCGTGTTGGCGCCACGTGGTCAGATTATTTTGGACCTCCCCAACGAAGGCGGCAGCTTACACGCCAGCCCTGCTTTTGTGCATTGCGTTTGTGCATCCGGACAACCCCGGTGCCGCGCCTAAACTCACGCCCGAACCGGGCGCAGTGCCCATGGAGCCGAGCATGCATTACGAGACCTTGATTGTTGAAACCCGCGGCGACGGCGAGCGCCGCTGCGGCCTGATCACACAGAACCGACCGCAGCAGTTGAACGCGCTCAACGAGGCCCTGATGGACGAACTCGGCGCGGCCTTGCTGGCCTTTGATGCCGACGCCGGTATCGGCTGCATCGTCATCACCGGCAGCGACAAGGCTTTTGCGGCGGGCGCCGATATCGGCGCGATGGCGAGCTTCGGCTATATGGACGCCTACCTCGGCGACTACATCACGCGCAACTGGGAAACGATGCGCCGCGTGCGCAAGCCGGTGATCGCCGCAGTGGCCGGTTTTGCGCTCGGCGGCGGTTGTGAAGTGGCGATGATGTGCGACTTCATCATCGCCGCCGATACTGCCAAATTCGGCCAGCCGGAGATCAAGCTCGGCATCATGCCGGGCGCCGGTGGCACGCAGCGCCTGCCACGCGCGGTGGGCAAGGCCAAGGCGATGGACATGATCCTCACCGGCCGCATGATGGACGCCGCCGAGGCCGAACGCGTCGGCCTCGTCTCGCGCGTGGTGCCGGCTGACAAGCTGATTGACGAAGCCCTGGCCGCTGCGGCAGTGATCTGCCAGATGAGCGCACCGAGCCTGATGATGGCCAAGGAATGTGTCAACCGCGCCTACGAAACACCGCTGGCCGACGGCGTGGTGTTCGAGCGCCGCATGTTCCACGCGATGTTCGCAACCGTTGACCAGAAAGAAGGCATGGACGCGTTTGTCAACAAGCGCAAGCCGGTGTTCAAGCACCGCTGAGCGCGGGCGTTAAAGGTTCACGGCTGCACCCAGCGCGCGCCGGCGGCGTCGAAAATTGCGCGGCGGTGGCCGTCGGCGTGCAGCTCAAGCCAGTCGATCGTGGTGACCTGCGCTTCGATGACCGCAAAGTGGGCGCGGCTTTCGCGGTCCGGCGTGACGGGCGCGCTGCCGTCGTTAGCCAATACCGGCGCACCGAGCTCGCCGAGCGCGGCGCCGGGCGCCAGCGGCGACAAATAGTCCTGCGCCGCAGGCGTCAGTTTGACGCGGGCCCAGCGCGACGACACTGCGAGACCGTCGGTGTGCAGAGTCAACATCACCCGCAGCCGCAACTGCCAGGACAGCGCCGCGGACCACATCACGATCAGCCCGCCAGGCTGGCACTGCAGTTGTGCCGCCTTGGCCGAGCGGGCGTCGGTGAAGAGCCGCAGCAGTTGCGCCGGCGCGTCGACTTCACGAAGAATCACGGTGCGCGCGTCGGCCCTGTCGCCATCGGCGGTGGCCAGCACCGACGTGCGCCAGGCATGGTCTTTTGACCGCGCGGCGCGCTCGAGTTCGCGCCACAGGGCCGCCTGCACGGCCTCGATCGATTCGAGCCGGCCGGTCACGATCAGGCCTCGCGGCGCAGCGCCGGAAAGAGGATCACGTCGCGGATGCTGGGTGAATCGGTGAGCAGCATCACCAGGCGGTCGATGCCGATGCCGCAGCCGCCGGCAGGCGGCATGCCGTATTCGAGCGCGCGGATGAAATCGGCGTCGTAGTACATCGCCTCTTCGTCACCAGCTTCCTTGTTGGCCGCCTGGGCCAAGAACCGCGCGGCCTGGTCTTCGGCGTCGTTCAACTCTGAAAAACCATTCGCGATCTCGCGCCCGGTGATGAACAGCTCGAAGCGCTCGGTGACCGTCGGGTCGGTGTCCGACGCGCGCGCCAGCGGCGAGACTTCGACCGGATAGTCGATGATGAAAGTCGGCGCCCAGAGTTTGTCTTCGACGACTGCTTCGAAGAGGCCGAACTGCAACTCGGCGAGTGTCCAATGAGCCGGGGTCTTTTCGTCCAGGCTCTGCAAGCGCGCTTGCAGCACCGCCGCGTTCACCGCCTCGTCGGCGGTCAAGCCGGCATGCGCGACAAGCGCATCGCGCACCGTCAGCCTGGCAAATGGCTGGGCCAGATCGACCTCGCGGCCGGCGTAGCTGAGCGTGGCCGAGCCGGTAGCCTGGCGCGCCGCGTGGCGGAGCACGTTTTCGGTGAAGTCCATCAGGTCGCGGTGGTTCCAGTAGGCGGCGTAGAACTCCATCATCGTGAACTCGGGGTTGTGCCTGACCGAGATGCCTTCGTTGCGGAAATTGCGGTTGATCTCGAAGACCCGCTCGAAGCCGCCGACGACCAGGCGCTTGAGGTACAGCTCGGGCGCAACGCGCAGGAACATCTGCTGGTCGAGCGCGTTGTGGTGGGTCGTGAACGGCTTGGCGTTGGCGCCGCCGGGGATCGGGTGCAGCATCGGCGTCTCGACCTCGAGAAAGCCGTGCTCGACCATGAAGTTGCGCATCGAGCTCACCGCCTTGCTGCGCGCCACGAAGCGCGCGCGGGCATGTTCGTCGGTGATCAGGTCGACATAACGCTGGCGGTATTTCTGCTCGGTGTCGGTCATGCCGTGAAACTTGTCCGGCAGCGGGCGCAGGCTCTTCGTCAGCAGGCGCAGCAGGGTCGCCCGCACCGACAGCTCGCCGGCCTTTGTGCGATAAAGCACCCCTACACCGGCCAGGATGTCGCCGAGGTCACCATGTTTGAAGTCGG
>JANOKR010000524.1:0-13226 GCA_031419315.1 Betaproteobacteria bacterium | reverse complement strand
CGCTGGCCTACGTCAGCCCGATGCAGTTCGAAGAAAACTGGCTGGCCGATCAACCCCGGCAAGCCAGTGCATGAGATCGGCGATGGGATACGGATTCCAAGGGCAAGGTCGGGTTGCCGGGTTGACGGTGAGGCGAGGGATGCTGATGCAGAACCTGGAAGGGTCGTGCAGCGACTCGACCCTGTTCCGCCAGACCTTGCGACGCCACGCGCGAGGCTGCTCCTCCGGGAAGGCATAGCGCGTGCGGTAGATGCCCTGGCGGCTGCAACCGATCACGATCATAGGTGGAAACGGTGTGCGCGGCGTACCTGCGCTCGGTCAGGTGACGCTTGAACGCGATGGCGTGAGGCCCGATGGGACTGGCGGCGAACCAATCGACCTCGATGGCGCGCGAGTGCTGAGCGGTATCCATGGTGATCTCCAGAAGTGGGATCACCAGTGCGCTCCGATGCCGAAACTATGTCCAGTTCAGCGATTGACCATCCCGCCGTATGCCGCGCCGATGCTGCCTTCGCGCCATCAGCGCCGAGTCACCTGTGCATAGTCGGGTCATGTGCATAGGGGTCGAAAACGGCCCCTCGCCGATTGCGCTTTCTTAAGCGATTGATCGCAACTTGGTATGAAAGCCCAAGCGGCACGAGAGGTGGGGTTCTGTGCTCAGCGCGCACGTGCAACACTTCGTCATCGAGCGATGGGGGCGAATGGCATGAAAACGCAGTCTGCACCGATCTTGACCCTGGTCTGCTTGCTGGCCACTGGCTGCGCCAGCGTGCCGCAGATGCCGGCGGAGTTTGATCTTGGACGCGCGGCGATCACTGATAGCACACAAACACCGGCGTTGGTCTTAGACGGCCCTGACGGCAAGGTCAGCGGCGCTGGCACCGGTGCCGCAAAGGGCGGCAGCATCGGCTTTGTGATCGGCGGGCTGTCCTGCATCGGCACCGGGCCTTTTGCCCCGCTCTGCCTCGGCCTGCTGGTGCCTGCCAGCACGGCGATCGGCGCGGCAAGCGGTGCGGTGGTCGGCGCCGTGCGGGCCGAAAGCGCTGACGATGTGCAGGCCAAGCGCAGCCTGCTGCAGACCGAACTGTCGACCTCTGCTGCTCGCATGCAACTTGCTGCGGCTTTGCAGCAGCAGTCGCTCGAAGTCTTGCCGGCGGCGTTGCCGCTGGCCGGCAACAACGCCACCGCCGCAGCAAACGAGTGGACACTCCAGGTCGCGGTCACCGAAGTCGCCACCGTGGGCTCCGGCACCGGGGTGCCCTACGCGCTGCTCGCGTCGGCGCGGTTGGCGGTGCTGCAGCGCGGCCAGGCCGCGCCGGTTTTTGTCAACCACTACCAGGCAAGGAGTGCGGCCGCCTTGACCACGCCGCAGTGGGCGGCGAGCGACGGCGAAGCGTTGCGCGCGGCGCTGCAAAATCTGTCGACGCGGATAGCCGCCAAGATGCTCACCGACCTGGCCCCGCCGCGGCGCCTGGTGGCGCGTTAGCGGTTGGTCAGGCTCGGGGCGGCTTGGCCGCCGGCGCCGGCAAATCCACCATCACCGGCTGCCCCGGCGCCGTGCAACCGATATCGCAGCAGCGACCGGGCTGGCGGTTTTTGGTGATCGCCCGGGTCTCGTCGTGCAAGACCCCCCGCTCCAACAGGCGCTCGACCAGTTCGACCTTGTTGCCCACCGGGTACTGGCGCCAGATCTCCTGGCGCATTGCCGCCGGTGAACCACCACCGTGCAGGCTGATGACCGAGTACCAGCCGCCCTGGTACGAGGCCGTCAGGTCTTCAATAAAGCGGGCGACTTCGATGCGTTTGTCGTAGGGCACGGCGGGGTTCGCACGCAGCACTTCGGCCAGCGTTGCCGCGGTTGCCGGGTTGTGGTCTTCGTCGGGGCCGGGCAGGGCCACGATGAGGCCACCCGAGACTTCGTGGGCGAGCCGGTGCATGTCGTAGATCTGGTGGCCAGCAGCAGCTTGCCGATATTGCTGAAGACCGGCTCGGGCATGAAATTGCCGTAGTGCGGGTCCTGGGTGCCATAGACGCTGGCGGCCACACCACAGGCATAAAAACCTTCGGTAATTTTGATCAGCTCGACCATCGGGTCGCGCAGGTTGGCTTTGTCGCCGGGGTCGAAACCGTTGGCTTCGCACATCAACGCACCGGCACCGATGAGCAGATCGCCGAACCCGGCACGCGCGCCAATGCAACTGTGCCGGTGATGGGTGGCGTAGGCGTAGGTCAGCACGCTGGAATGTTCGACCTCGCCCTTTTCGCCTGAGAAAAATACCCGCTCCCAGGGTACGAAGACCTTGTCGAAGATCAGCACTCCGGTGGACTGGCCGTAGCGGCGCGAAAACAGCGCCGCGCCATGTTCGAGCTTGTCACCCGGCCGTCCGGCGGGGCGGGCGATGATGGTCAGCCCGGGGGCGTCCACCGGCAGCGCGCAGCAGACCGCAAAGTCGGCGTCGGCCGGGCCCATCTGACGGCACGGCATGACCAGGATTTCATGCATGTACGGCGCGCCGGTCACGATCGCCTTGGTGCCGCTGATGACGATGCCTTTGGCGTTGCGCTCGACGATATGCACGTAGGTGTCGGGGTTGGCTTGTTCGTGCGGCTTGCGGCTGCGGTCGCCCTTGGCGTCGGTCATCGCGATGCCGAAAGCGAGGTCGTGGTCCTGGACATGCGCCAGGTAGTCGGTAAAACGGGCGCGGTGTTCGGTCGTGCCGGCAGCATCGTCGATGCGCGCGGTGGCCTGCGCCAGCGCATTCATCGCGTCGTGCACCAGGTAGCGCTGCGCGCAGCCGGTTTCCTGGCACAGGATGCGCACCGCTTCGAGCTTGTTCAGCAGGTCGCCGGCCGACTCGTTGATGTGCAGCATGCGGTTCACGCGCCGGCCGCGTGCGGTTTGCACCGCGGTCATCAGCGGCGCCTTGTCGGCGTCGAGGGCAAAGTCGTAGCTCACCGCCAGCGCATTGACACCCGGGCGCAGTTGCGGTGCATCGGCGACCGAGTCGACAATCTGGCCATCGACGTAGACAACCGGCCGGTAGCGGCGCAACGACTCGGCGTAGTCGCGGCCCGACATGAAGGTGCCGGGCAGGCTGGCCGCGGCGTCCGGCGCCGGTGGCGTCGTCGGTGCATTCATCCGAGCATTCATCGTTGTTCTCCGGAGTGGTTCAACACATTTTGATCCCGGTTATTGTCGGGTGCCTGACGCGGCGCGCGTCGAACTGGGGGTGCCGATGCACGACGTGATGACTGCCAGCCGCTGCACGCTGGTGCTGGTGGACTACCAGCAGCGCCTGATGCCGGTCATCCACCGCGCCGACGCCGTGCTGGCCCATGCCGAGCGCTTGGCCGATGCGGCGCTTTTGCTCGGCATCCCGGTCATCGGCACGGCTCAGAACCCGGCCGGGCTGGGGCCGAATGTCGAATCCATCCGTCAGCGCTGTGCAAGCACGCTGACGAAAATGCACTTCGATGCTTGTGCCGAAGCGTTTGCCGATGCGCGTGCCGATGCGCGTGCCGATTCCAAGGCCGACGGGCTGCTGGCGCAACTCGAGCCGGCGCGCAACGATGTCGTCATCGCCGGCTGCGAAGCCCATGTGTGTTTGATGCAGACCGCGCTCGGCCTGCTGCGTGCAGGGCGGCGGGTCTGGGTCGTGGCATCGGCTTGTGGTTCGCGGTCGGCGCATGACCATGCGCTGGCGATGGCGCGGTTGGGCGCGGCCGGTGCGACGATGGTGAGTGTCGAGATGGTGGTGTTCGAGTGGCTGGGCGACTGCAAGCAGCTGCGATTCAAGGACGCCCTGGCGCTGGTCAGGGCGCAGATTGCCGATTGATTGCAGGGTGTGACCAACGAGGAGACGGGCATGGGTTTCAATCAGTTTTACCGGCAATCGATCGACAACCGCGACGCCTTCTGGGCCGAGCAGGCCAAGCTCATCGACTGGCAGCAAACGCCGACGCAGATCTGCGAATACAACAAGCCGCCGTTTGCCAATTGGTTTGTCGGCGGCACGACGAATCTTTGCCACAACGCGGTTGATCGGCATGCCAAAACCCACCCCGATCGCAACGCGCTGATCTGGGTTTCGACCGAAGTCGACCAGGAAATCGTCTACAGCTTCAGCCAGCTGCTGACGGAAGTCGAACGCATGGCGGCGATGCTCCTGGCGCTGGGCGTGAAGCCGCTCGACCGCGTGCTGGTCTACATGCCCATGATTCCTGAAGCGGCGTTTGTGATGCTCGCCTGCGCGCGCATCGGCGCCATCCACTCGGTGGTCTTTGGCGGGTTCGCCAGCGTCAGCTTGGGCCAACGCATCGACGACGCCGAGCCGGCCGTGATCGTCAGCGCCGACGCCGGCAGCCGCGCCGGCAAGGTGCTCGCGTACAAGGGCCTGCTCGATGAGGCGATCAAGCTCGCGGAACACAAGCCGAGCAAGGTCTTGATGGTCAACCGCGGCCTGGCACCGATGCCGATGACCGCGGGCCGCGATGTCGACTACGCAAGCCTGCGCGAAGCGCATCTCGACGCCCGGGTGCCGGTGACCTGGCTCGAATCGACGCACCCGAGCTACACGCTTTACACCAGCGGCACGACCGGCAAACCCAAAGGTGTGCAACGCGATACCGGCGGTTATGCGGTGGCGCTGGCGGCGAGCATGAAACACATCTTTCTCGGCCAGCCTGGCGAGACTTACTTTTCGACCAGCGATATCGGCTGGGTCGTCGGCCACAGTTATATCGTCTACGGCCCGCTGATCGCCGGCATGGCCACGATCATGTACGAAGGCTTACCCGTCCGGCCTGATGCGGCGATCTGGTGGAGCCTGGTCGAAAAGTACAAAGTGACCTCGATGTTCAGCGCACCAACGGCGGTGCGCGTGCTCAAAAAACACGATCCGGCGGCGCTGAAAAGACATGACCTGAGTTCGCTGCGCGCGCTGTTCCTGGCCGGCGAGCCGCTCGACGAGCCGACCGCGACCTGGATTTCTGACGCCATTGGCCGCCCGATCATCGACAACTACTGGCAGACCGAAACCGGCTGGCCGATCTTGAGCCTGTGCAACGGCATCGAGCCGGCGAAGAGCAAATTCGGCTCGCCAGGCAAGGCGGTCTACGGCTACGACGTGAAGCTGCTGGATGAGAACACCGGCGAAGAGCTGACTGGCGCGGGACAAAAAGGCGTGCTCACGATCGAAGGCCCGCTGCCACCCGGCTGCATGCAGACCGTCTGGCGCGACGACGATCGTTTTGTGAGGACCTACTGGCAAAGCATCCCGGGCAAGCTGGTCTACAACACCTTCGATTGGGCTATCCGCGACGAAGACGGTTATCTCTTCATCCTCGGCCGCACCGACGATGTCATCAATGTCGCCGGGCACCGCCTGGGCACCCGGGAAATCGAAGAGAGCATCTCCAGCCACGCGAGCGTCGCCGAGGTCGCGGTGGTCGGCGTGGCTGATCAGCTCAAGGGCCAGGTCGCGATGGCCTTCGTGGTGCTGCGCGACGCCGCGCTTGCGGCCGACCCGGCGGCAGCGCTGAAGCTCGAAGGCGCGATCATGAAAGTCGTCGACGACCAGCTTGGCGCGGTCGCCCGGCCCGCGCGGGTGCGCTTCGTGACCCTGCTGCCGAAGACACGTTCCGGCAAGCTGTTGCGGCGCGCGATCCAGGCGGTCTGCGAGGGCCGCGATGCCGGCGACCTGACGACGATCGAAGACCCGGCGGCGTTGCAACAGATCAAGGATTTGGTGAAGGGCTGACCGAGCACCTGCGCGCTGCGGAAGGGTTTTCATGGGTGTGACTTGTCGTGGACAAAGTGCATCGTTGTAGCGCTGGCTCCGACGAGGAGAACGCCGTGCACAAGCTGTCGAATACGCCCTTGCCGTGCTGGTCAGGCACCACCCGGGGATTGGCTGCGTTGGTGCTGGCCGCATCAGTGGCCGCGGCTTGGGGCGCGCCGACCACGCCGTTCACCTTTGTCGAATCCGGTATCTACGGACCCCAGGGCGAGCAGCTCGGCCGGGTGGCATTCGATCAGAGCCAGACGCACGGGGTCGACGTGATGATCGGCACGGCGCCAGGAGCCTACGCGAGGACACGCTCCGAATTCGGCTCGAACGGCATCGACTATGTCCTGTCGGCACGGGCCCGCCGTGAGCTGGCCGGCGGTTCCGGCTGGTCCGACGGTTTCACGATCTTCGGATTCAGTGGCTCGGTGCCGATCAGCACGCGCCTGACGGGTGAAATCGCCGGCGAGTCGGACCTGGTCTATGCGCTGTTCGTCTCGGCTTTGCCCTTCGACGTCGACGCGCTGTTCGCGGCGGTCGGCTCCGACAGCTTCGACGACTCCGACCCGCAATTGCCAAACGCGCAGCGCCTCTTCTTCACCGGCTTTGTGTCGGGCTGCGGCACGTCTCGCGCCAGCCGGGGCTGCGGACGGCTTCTGATCGAGAACTACGAGGGGCCGGTGGACCTGCCGATGGTCGGCCGCATCGAGTTCGTCGAAGGCCAGCCGGTCCATGTCTTGAGCATCCTGATCGCCGAAGTCGACGATCAGGGCGGCAGACTGAACTTCATCAACTCCGCCGATTTCGGCATCTCGATCCCGCACACTGCCACCTATCGCACGCTGTCGGGATCGGAATACACCGCGGCGATCCCAGAACCGGCCACCGCGTTGATCCTGCTTGGCGGGCTCGGCCTGCTCGGGGCGCGAAAGCGGCTACAGCACCTCTGACGCGTAAACCGCCAGCCGCGAGCGCTCGCCGCGCGCCAGCATCACATGGCCGCCATGCGGCCAGCCCTTGAAGCGATCAACCGCGTAGGTCAGGCCTGATGAGCCTTCGGTCAGGTAGGGCGTGTCGATCTGCGCCAGGTTGCCCAGGCAGACGATCTTGGTGCCCGGCCCGGCGCGTGTGATCAGCGTCTTCATCTGCTTGGGCGTGAGGTTCTGCGCCTCGTCCATGAGCACGAACTTGTTCAAAAAGGTGCGTCCGCGCATGAAGTTCAGGCTCTTGATCTTGATCTTGCTGCGCACGAGGTCGTTGGTCGCAGCACCATCGCATCCGCCCCGCCGCGCTTGGTGAGATTTGTGCGCCGGCTTTCCCACCGGGAACGGCATGCGAGATCACCACTTCAGCGCGATGCCGTAAGCCTTGAACTGCGCATCGCGGCTGATCAGCGTCAGGCCCTCCATTCGGGCCTGGACAATGAGTAGGTGATCGAACGGATCGCGGTGATGCTGCGGCAGCGCGCAGACCGCAGCTGCATGCCGATCGTGGACCGGTAGCGGCACGAAGCCCGACTGCCCGATCAGGCCGGGCAACTCCGCCACGCTGATCGCCAGTTCGGGCAACTTGCCCAGGCGTTGCTTGATCGCGATCTCCCACACGCTGGCGGCGCTGGCATAAACGGCCTCCGCGCGCTCGATGGCCCGGCGCGCCGTGGCGGGCAGCGCAGGATCGTCCAGCAGCCACCAAAGCAAGGCGTGGGTGTCGAGCAGCAGTCTCAAATTTCACTCTCGAAGCGGCGCAAATCATCAGCCGGCAACTCGGCGAAAAAATCCGGCGTCAGGCGTCCGCGCCCGCGGGCCGCGCCAGGGCTGCGCCGCGCGGCCGAATACGGCACGAGGCGCGCGATGGGTTGCCCATTGCGGGCAATGATCACGTCCTCGCCACGTCCGGCGGCCTCGAGCAGGCGGGACAATTGCGTCTTCGCCTCATGGATGTTTACGGTGTGTGTCATAAGCCCGCTGTCGCTTCCGCGTGTGTCGGGGGGTGCCCGAGTGCCCGCAGTATGGTCTTAGCTAAGCCGGTGGGTCAAGTCGGAGTGTCGCTGCCGTCGCGTCATGGTGGCGCTGACGCCCGCCAGCGCGCGACCGATGCACAACAGCCCGCAGTCGACCAGCCTCGCCTGTGCATGCAGTCGCCGATCAAACAGATCCCCGTCGGCCTGGCGCAGTTTGCACGAGGCGGGCAGCGCGACTCACCGCCGCGTATCGGCGCGGTGGTGACGTTCACGCATCGCGGTCACACCGAGCCCGGTGTGCCGCGCTTTGCAAGATTCCTGCGTCTGCGTGGCCCAGCCTGAACCGGGTCAGCGCGGCACCTGGGCCTCGATGCGGATCGACGCGTACCAGGCGGCGAGATCGTCGATATCGTCGTCGCTCAGCGGCTTGGCCAGCACCGCCATCACCGCGTGCGGCCGCGCGCCGCTGCGGTAGGCCCGCAACTGTGCGGCGACGTAGATCGCCGGCTGGCCGGCCAGATTGGGCGCATCGGGTGTGACCGACACGCCGGCCGGCCCGTGGCAGACCGCGCAGGCCTGGGCCTTGACGCGGCCGGCCCCGGCGTCGCGGGAATGCGACGCCGAGACCGCGGCCAGCAGGATCAATGCGCTGGCAGCGAGCTTCACTGGGCGCTGTACGTGACGCGGTAAATGGCGCCCGCGAAGTCGTCACTGATCAGGATCGAGCCGTCCTTCATTACCGCGACGTCGACCGGCCGGCCGCGATACAGGCCGTTGCTGTCGAGCCAGCCGTCGGCAAAGACTTCGGTCTTGTCCGCGGTACCGTCGGCCTTGAGCGAGGTGAACAGCACTTGCGCGCCGACCGGTGTCGTGCGGTTCCACGAGCCGTGCTGCGCCGAGAAGAAGCCGCCCGCAAATTTGGCCGGGAACATCTTGCCGTTGTAGAAACTCATGCCCAGATCGGCCGCATGCGCAGTGGTGTAGACCTGCGGATCGGTGATGTTGTTGGGCAGCGGATCCTTGTCGTAGCCGTGGTCGGTGATGCGTGTCTTGCCCTGCTTCCACGGGTAGCCAAAGAACTGGCCGGCGCGTGTGATGCGGTTGATCTCGCCCAACGGGATGTCGTCGCCCATGCCGTCGGTCTGGTTGTCGGTGAACCACAGCGAGCCGTCCTTCGGGTTGAAGTCATGCCCCACCGAATTGCGGATGCCGGTGGCGTAGACCTCGCGCTTGCTGCCGTCGAAGGCGTTCATGCGCACCATGCCGCCAATACCGACCTTGTTGTAGAGGTCGATCTTGTCGCGCGGCTGCACGTTGTGCGGTTGGCCCAGCGAGACGTAGAGCATGCCGTCAGGCCCGACGCGGCAGACGCGGGCGCCGTGGTTGTACGACTCTTCTTCGGGCGGGATCAGGTTGCCCTGGCCGACGACCTCGATCACCGCCACGTCCGGGCCTTCATAGAAAAATTCGGCGGCCGGGAAGTTGAGAATGCGGTTGTGCTCGGCGACGATCAGGAAGCCGTCCTTGGTCCAGCAGACGCCGTTTGGGTTGGTGAACTTCAGGCTCGGCGCGAAGGACTTCACCTCGTCGGCAACACCGTCGCTGTTGCGGTCGGTGACGGCCCACACCGTGGTCTTGCGCGTGCCGACAAAGAGCATGTTGGTGTTCGGGGCCACGGCCATGTGGCGAGCGTCCGGCACGATCGCGTAAAGATCGATCTTGAAGCCGGCAGGCAGCTTGACACGCTTGAGGTTCTCTTTGATCGCGTTGGCATTGGCGCCAGTCTGCGGCACCACCGGGATGTTCAGGTCGGCGGTGGCGACCTTCATTTGTTTGAGTTTTTCGATGTTCTGCTGCGCGGCCACGGGTAGCGCAACAGCACAGGTCAGCGCGGCGGCTGCAGCGAGCCGCATCGGGCGCAGGCGAGGAAAGGGCATGGTCAATCTCCAGGGTAGATGTTTTCGGAGCAGCCGTCCGGCGGGTGCCGCGGCAGCTTGGTAGCCGCAATCATCGTACCAATGCAGGAAAACCCTGAACCTGTCCCCAGATTCCCTCTTGGTGCCGCGCGGCTGATCGGGCTTGGGCGTATCGTTTCTGGACATCAGGTTGCGCCACTGTTCACTTTTTGTTCAGTAGTCTGATCGGCAGCCGGCTGCTAGCCTTAGAAATTTGCGGCGAACGCGAGTCTGCGGCATTCGAGCCGGCAGTGATCGTCAGCGGGAGACACCGATGATCTTGAGCGACCAGCGACAAATGAGCTTGGCCCATGCCAGCGCTTTGCGCGCGCGCGCCGAAACGCTGCCGCCCGACGGGCCGCCCCTGCCGTTGATCCTGGACAGCTGGGCGCGCTGCATGGAGTCCGGTCTCGACATTGCGGCGGTGCCCGATGTGCAGGTGGTGGACGCGGCCGATCTGGCGCGTCGGCGCGACCACAGCGAGTTCGTGCGCCGTCTGGCGCGCGCCGAGCTGGAGACGCTGTCGAAGCAGATCGCGGGGTCGAATTTTCTGCTCGCCTTTGCCGACCACGAGGGCGTGATCCTCGACCTCTATGCCGACAACCGGTTTTCGATGAATGCATCAGGCGCGAACATCGTGACCGGCAGTCGTTGGGGCGAAGGCCTGTGCGGAACGAATGGCCTCGGCACCGCGCTGTCCACCGGGCGCGCGGTGGCGGTGACCGGCCTCGAACATTATTTCCTCAAGCTCGGCGACATCTCCTGCACCGCGGCGCCGGTGCGCGATGCGGCTGGCGACATCGTCGGCGTTCTCGACGCGTCGTCGTACTTCGAGTCGCGCCAGCGGCATACCTTTGCGCTGGTGCAGATGGCTTCGACGCAGATCGAAAATGCCCTCTTCGTGCATCAGATGCGCGTCCACACCGTGCTCGCGATTCACCCCCGCGCTGAGTACCTGCGCACCCTGTCGGCCGGACTGCTGGCATTCGACGAGCAAGGCCGGTTGCAGGCCCTGAATGCGAGCGCGACGCGGCTGCTGGCTGGCTTGGATGTGATCGGCGGCGCAAGTTTCGAGGCCCTCTTTGGCGAACCGTTTGCACATGTGCTGGCCCGCCTGCATCGGAGCCACGAGGCGACGCTGCGCGACATGCTCGGCAGTTCGCTGGTCGCCACCGTTGTCGCGCGGCCGCCGCTGCGGCGGCAGCCGCACCCGCTGGCGACGCCACGCGTCGCGGCGGTACGCTCGACGCCGATTGCGGCGACGTCGGCGCCTGACTTTCTCGCTGCCGACCCGGATGTGGCGCAAGCGTGTCGGCTGGTGGCTGCGGCAGTGCGCATGAACGTGCCGATCCTGATCCATGGCGAGACCGGCACCGGCAAGGAAATGCTTGCCCGCTATGCCCACAGCATGAGCGGGCGGCAGGGTGCTTTTGTGGCGGTGAATTGCGGGGCCTTGCCCGACGGGTTGTTCGAAGCCGAGCTTTTTGGCTATGTCGGCGGCGCATTTACGGGTGCCCGCCGCGAAGGCAGCATCGGCCTCATCGCCAGCGCCGACCGCGGCACCCTGTTGCTCGACGAGTTGCACGCGCTGCCGCGCCCCGTTCAGGCCGCGCTGCTGCGGTTCTTGGACGACTGGCTGGTGCGCCCCGTGGGTGGCACCACTTCTCGGCGGGTCGACGTGCAGCTGCTCGCTGCCACCAACTTCGATCTCGACGACGCCGAGCAGTCTCAACCAATGCGCGAAGACTTGCTATACCGATTGAATACGGTAAAGGTTTCACTTCCGCCGCTGCGGCGCCGGCAGGACTTCGCTGACGCGGTTCATCGGGTGCTGCACGGCATCGCCGCGCAAGCCACGATCGACGCCGCTGCCATTCTGCTGCTGGCCGGCCATCGCTGGCCGGGAAACTTCCGCGAGCTGCGCGCGGTGCTCACGCGCGCGCTGCTGGCCAGCCAGGCAGACGATGCCGAATCTGCTATCCAGGTGGGCCACATCGAGCCCCTCACGGGCGCTACCGCTCGCGCGTCGGGGCCGGCGCTTCAGCGCAGTGTGGCGGACCTTGTGCAGCGCGAGTTCGAACGCTGCGAACGCAGCGTGAGCCGGACCGCTCGTGCGCTGGGCATCTCGCGCACAACGGTGTACCGCCACTTGCGCGCCACGCCGTCGCGGCGTTGAAATCAAAGGCGGCGACTGCGGCGGGTCAGCGGCGCGATCAAACCGGTGCTGCCGATGGGCAGCCTGGATTGCCAGCCCGGCGCAGCGCCGCCGCACCCAGCAAGCCGGCCATGCCGAGCGCCCACAAGGCCGGGCTGCCTGGCTCCGGGACCTGGGGCACGTTGCCCACCGTGAAGACGACCGTCGGCCCCGCTGCCGAGCTGAAGCCGCCGGGCGCACCGACGCAGCCGCCGTAGATGCAAATCAGCGCGATCGACCAGACGCCGGTCTTGAACTGCCAGGCCCCGGCCGACTTGTTGGCGGCCCAATTGGCAGCCGACGGTGTGAGCCAGAATTTGTCGTTGCCGGTGCCGCCGGCGATCTCGGCCGCGAACTCGATGGCCGGCACGGCATCGGCCGGATTGGCGTCAAACCGCAGACTGGCGAAGATGCCGGACGCGTCATCGAGAGGCCCCGCCAGATCGAGGTACAGCCAGGGTGCCGGCCCGTCCAGCACAAAGCTTGTCACCGGCACGGTGCCGCCGTTGGCGGCCACCGGATGGACGGCGTCGAAGATCTGCGCTTGGGCGGCGCCGCAGCACGCCGCCGCGGCCAGGGTCAAAGCGGGCAGGGCGTTTTTCATGATCAACCTCTCTCGTCGGTTGTTGTGAACTCGCCCAACATAGGCCAAGGTTTGAATGCGGGCCTGAAGGGCAACCCGAATCCAGTGGGTAACGTTTGGTAAGCCCGCCCGCGCGTGCCCAGGATCTGGGCTGACGCGGCTACAACACCTCGCTGGCAAAGTCCGCCAGCCGCGAGCGCTCGCCGCGCGCCAGCGTGACATGGCCGCCATGCGGCCAGCCCTTGAATCGATCGACCGCGTAGGTCAGCCCTGACGAGCCTTCGGTGAGGTAAGGCGTGTCGATCTGCGCCAGGTTGCCCAGGCAGACGATCTTGGTGCCCGGCCCGGCACGCGTGATCAAGGTCTTCATCTGCTTGGGTGTCTGGTTCTGCGCTTCGTCGATGAGCACGAACTTGTTGAGGAAAGTGCGCCCGCGCATGAAGTTCAGGCTCTTGATCTTGATCTTGCTGCGCACCAGGTCGTTGGTGGCAGCGCGGCCCCACTCGAGCCTTTAATCGTCTGCAACGAGGAGCATCGCTTCCTGGTGGCTGAACAGTTGCGGCAAATTAGTGCAAAGCCGGCGGCAATCATCCTCGAGCCAGCGGGCCGTAACACGGCGCCGGCGTTGACGTTGGGCGCATTGGCTGCCGTGCAGGGATGCACCAATGCTGCGGGCGCAGGACGCGCAGGCGCAGCCGCTGTCCATGCGGAACACAATGCCACTGAGCGCGATCCTGTTCTGTTAGTC
>JANOKR010000523.1:0-1950 GCA_031419315.1 Betaproteobacteria bacterium | reverse complement strand
CGGCCGCGAGTCTATCGTGCCCAACGAAATGCTCATCACCCAGCGGGTTGAAAACGCCTCGCTGGCAAACCCGCGGGTGTCGATCTCGACGACCCTGCTGGTCGCGTATGGCACCGACCTGGCGGGCTTGAGCCCGGTGCTGGTCGACGCGATCTGCCGCGTGCCCCGGGTGCTCGCTGAGCCGGCGCCAATGGTGCAGCTCAGCCAGTTCGCCAGCGACGGCCTGGAGCTGACGATTCCGTTCTGGATCGACGACCCGGAAAACGGCAACGGCAACGTGCGCAGCGACGTCAACCTGGCGATCCTGCAAACCCTGGGCGCGCTCGGCGTGCAGATCCCGTATCCGCAGCGCGTGCTGCATGCCGCAGCGCCATCGGGGGCCGCGCCAGCGGTGGGCCTGCTGCCGCCCCTGGCCGGACGCCCGCCAGCGTAGGCCTCCGGTCGGGGCAGCCCGGCTTGCGCTACGCAGCCCGGGCCGACGCTCCGCCATGCACCGCAGCGCCCCGCAACGCGCCGCGAACCCGGCGCTGGCATCGAGATAGGGCCACCAATCGACCCTATTTGCACGATTGCCGTCAGTTCCTGACGCGCCCAATCAGGACCTTGCCGTCCCCCGATTGATCCGCCCGTCGGACCCTTGACCACGACCGTCCCCGCCATCGGCCCAACCACCCCGCCGTGAAACCCGACGACCTGCCTTTTGCGCTGCTGCCGCCCGATGCGCCAGCGAGTTTCAGCGCGCCAGCGCTGCCGGCGGCGAGCGGCGCCTTGCCGCTGCTGGCGCTGGCGCTCAAACATGCCGACCTGATTGCCGCGGCGAATGCAGTCCTCACCGAACTCGCCGGCCGCCTGGGTTGCGACCGCATCAGCCTGGGGCTGTGCGGCAGCGGTGCCGCAGCGCGCCTGGAACTCGTCGCCGTCTCCAACGGCGCCCAGCACCATGATCGCCAGAACGCCGTGCGGGCCCTGCTCGCCGCCATGCAGGAGGCCATCGACCAGGCCAGCGAAGTCGAAGCCCCGGTGAGCGACAACGCGCCGCTGCTGGCCAGGCTGGCGGCGATGGCGCTGCACCGGTCGGGTGACGGCCTGTCCATCCTGAGCCTGCCGATCTATTGCGACGACTTGGCCGCCGGCGCGCTGGTCTTCGAGCGGCGGATGCGCATGACCGATGCCGACCGGCAACTGGCGCGCGACGTCGCGGCTTTTGTCGGCCCGCTGCTGGTCTTGAAATTTCGCACCACCGGCTCGCTGCGCCGGCGCCTGCTGAGCGCCTGGCGCAGCGGCCGCACTGCGGCTGCGCCGGGCCCGCTGGCGACCTGGAAGCTGGTGCTTGGCCTGGGCAGCCTGGTGATTGCGCTCGCCGCGTTCTGGCCGGCGCATTACCGGGTCCTGGCGCCGGCCCGCATCGAAGGCTCGGTACAGCGCGTCATCGCGGCACCCGCCGATGGTTTCCTGCGTTCGGCAGGGGTGCGCCCCGGCGAGACGGTGAAGGCCGGCCAGCTGCTGGCGACGCTGGACGACCGCGAGGCGACGCTGGAATTCGAGAAGTGGGCCGCCGAGGCGGCGCAACTCGAAAAACACTACCGCGACGCGCTGGCGCGTGAAGACGCCGCGGCGATCGTGATCGGCCGCTCCAAGCTCGAACAAGCCCAGGCCCAGGTCGCGCTGGCGCGCGGCCAACTCGATCGCACAAAGCTGCACGCGCCCTTCGACGGCGTGCTCATCAGCGGCGACCTCAGCGCGTCGATCGGCATGCCGGTGCGGCGCGGCCAGGAGCTGATGACGATGGCGCCGCCGCAGGCCTGGCGCCTGGTCGCTGAAGTCGAAGAACACGATATCGGCGAGTTGCGCGTCGGCCATACCGGCAACGCCCTGTTCGCCGCGCTCGCCGACGATCCCTTGCGGTTTACCGTGACGCGCATCGCGCCGATGGCGCAGACCCTCGGCGGG
>JANOKR010000522.1:0-2482 GCA_031419315.1 Betaproteobacteria bacterium | reverse complement strand
GGCATGGCCGCGACCGTCGGCGTCTGGCAGATGTGCCACCACGCCGCGGTGGTCGTGCAGATCCTGTTTGCGACCCGCACGCTGGGTTTGAGCGAGCAGGACGTGGGCTTGAGTTTTGTTGGCCTCGGCGTCGGCACCGTGCTGGCCAGCGTTTTTGGTCGGCGCATCTCGGCGCGCATCGGCCCGGGCCCCTGCCTGTTGCTCGGGGTGGCGATCAGTGGTGTCGGTTGGCTGGCATGCAGCGTCGCGCCGGTCGGGCCGCTGGGCGTGTTTGTTTTTTCTGCGATGCTGTTCTGCTTCGGCTTCGGCGCGGTCTTGAGTTTTATCAACTTCCTGTCGTTGCGCCAGGCGGTGACACCGGTGCCGCTGCTCGGGCGCATGACGAGCACGATGCGCTGGTTGATCCTGCTGCCGGCCGGGCCGGGCGCGCTGATTGGCGGCTGGCTCGGTGAGCATGTCGGCCTGCGAGCATCGCTAGGATTTGCCGGCGTCTTGGCACTGGTCGCGACCCTCGTCGCCTGGCAGTTTCCGCTGATCCGCAATCTGCGCCACATGCCGGCGCCGGAGGACACCGAAGCGTCACTCGGCGCCGAAGCGCATGTGCCGCCAGCAGCACCGGTCGTGAGTTGAGCGGCGTCAGGTCGCTGGCGAAAAGTGGTCGACAGCGTCGGTGATGATGCCGTCGACACCCGCGGCGAGCACGCGCGCTGCAGCGTCGTCGTCATTGACGGTATAGACCAGCGCGCGCATACCCGCGGCGTGGATGCCGGCACAGACTTCGGCGCTCATCAGCCTGTGGTCGGTCACGATGGCCACGCAGGCCAGCGCCAGCGCGACATCCTGCCAACCACGCCACAGCGTATCGAGCAACAAGGCGCGCGGCAGGGCGGGTGCTGATTGAAGCGCGCCTTGCAGGGCCTCGGGGCGGAACGAACTCAGCAGCGGTGGCAGCGTGTCGCCGGCCCAGAACCCGGTGGCTTCGCGGCCGACCACTTCGCCGGTGATCAGTTCCTGGCCGGGCGTCGGCTTGATCTCGATATTCAGCGCGAAGCCGTTGCGGCGGATGTACGCGGCGATCGCCCGCAATGTCGGGATCGGTTCGCCGGCAAAAGCGCGGCTGTGCCAGGCGCCGGCGTCGAGTTGTGACAGTGCTGACCAGCCCATGTCGCCGGCCTTGCCAGTGCCGTTGCTCGTGCGCTCCAGGGTTGCGTCGTGCAACAGCATCGGCACACCGTCGGCGCTGAGTTTGACGTCGCACTCGAAGGCGCGGTAACCGTGTGCAGCGCCGGCCCGAAACGCCGCCAGCGTGTTCTCTGGCGCGAGCTTGCCGGCGCCGCGGTGCGCGACCCAGCGCGGGTACGGCCAGCGCGTCGAAGGGCCCGGCACCTTCAGCCTACACGCTGCGACGTGCCGGCATCGAACCAATGCAGATGCTTCGGTTCGACATGCAGCTTGACCACCGCGCCGGGCGCCGGCGGCATGAGGGTCGCGTCGATGCGCAGCGTGAAGCGCTCGCCGCCCAATTGCCCGTAGACCAGCCGCTCGGCACCAAGCATCTCGAGCATCTCGACCTTCATCGGCCAGCTGCCCTGGTCGGCAATCTCGACATGCTCTGGGCGCACGCCCAGCGTCAATGCGCCGGCACGCGGCGCAGCGGCGGGCAGCAGCAAGGTTTCGCCGCCGAGCGAAAAACGCGAGCCGTCGGCCTGGCCCGGCAGCAGGTTCATCGGCGGCGAGCCGATGAAGCCGGCGACAAAGGTGCTCGCCGGTTTGCCGTAGACCATCTCAGGCGTGCCGATCTGCTCGATGCGGCCGGCGTTCATCACGATCATGCGCTGCGCCAGGGTCATCGCCTCGACCTGGTCGTGGGTCACGAACAAAGACGTGATGCCGAGCTCGTGGTGCAGCTTCTGAATCTCCAGCCGCGTCTGCGCGCGCAGCTTGGCGTCGAGGTTGGATAGCGGCTCGTCGAACAGAAAAACCGCCGGCTCGCGCACGATCGCGCGCCCCATCGCCACGCGCTGGCGTTGGCCGCCAGACAGCTCGCGCGGCCTGCGCGCGAGATAGGGCGCAAGTTGCAGGATGCCTGCGGCCTTGTCGACCCGGGCCTTGATCTCGGCCACCGGCACCTTGGCAATTTTCAGCCCGTAGGCCATGTTGTCGTACACGCTCATGTGCGGGTACAGCGCGTAGTTCTGGAAGACCATCGCGATGTCGCGCTCTGAAGGCTCGAGCCGGTTGACCACCCGCCCGCCGATATCGATTTCGCCGGCGCTGATTTCCTCCAGCCCGGCCACCATGCGCAGCAGCGTCGACTTGCCGCAGCCCGACGGCCCGACGATGACGACGAACTCGCGGTCGGCGATCTCGGCATCCACGCCGTGGATCACCGGCACCGCCTTCGGGCCCGTGCCATAGCGCTTGACGACGTTGCGGATCGAGATGCTGGCCATATTTCTTCTTGGGGTATTCGGGTCTATTT
>JANOKR010000521.1:0-12030 GCA_031419315.1 Betaproteobacteria bacterium | reverse complement strand
GCCCAGGCGCGGCAAAGTCAGTGCCCACTGCGGCAGGATCAGCCCGTAGGCAGCCACCACCATCACGTCGGGCGCGGCGGCATCGAGCGCCTGCCGCCCGGCCGCAGCGGCGTCGGCGAACTTGCCGTCCAGGCGCAGGCTGCGCGGCTGGGCCAGCGGCAACCCGAGGCCCAGCGCCAGTCGTTTGACTGCCGACGGCTGCAACCGCAAGCCCCGTCCGGCGGGCCGCTCGGGCTGGGTCAGCACCAGCGGGATCTCGAAGCCGGCCCCATGCAGTGCGGCCAGGGCCGCCGCCGCAAAGTCCGGCGTGCCGGCAAAAACAACCCGCATGACAGGCCGCAGGCCAGGCTCAGGCGCGCTGCAACTCGCGCGCGCGCTTGAGCATGCGCGTGCGGATGCGGTCGCGCTTGAGCGGACTCAGGTACTCGACAAAAACTTTGCCGAGCAGGTGGTCCATCTCGTGCTGGACGCAGACTGCGGTCAGGCCCTCGGCCTCGAGCTCAAAACTGTCGCCGGCGCGGTTGAGCGCGCGCACCGTAACCAGCGCGTGGCGCTCGACTTTGTCGTAGGTCGCGGGCACCGACAGGCAGCCTTCTTCACCAAGCTGCATCTCGTCGCTGGCGGCGACGAGTACGGGATTGATCAGCACCAGCGGCCGGTCGCGATGCTCGCTGGTGTCGATCACGATCACGCGCTGGTGCACGTCGACCTGGGTCGCCGCCAGGCCGATGCCTTCGGCCTCGTACATCGTGGCGAGCATGTCGTCGACGAGCGCGCGGATGTTGTCGTCGACCCCCTTCACCGGCGTGGCAACGCGGTGCAGTCTGGGGTCGGGATACTTAAGAATGGTCAGCAGGGCCATGGCAATCGGGGCGGCGGCGCGGCGGGCAAATCGGCAGCGCCGGCAGCAACCGCACGCAACAGTTGTCGATGTGGCGCAACAATCAGCGCCAGGGAGACCGCCGTTACAGGTCGATTAGCTGGGCGTTTTCGTTGCGATATCAAGGGTTTGGCGGCAGAATTTGTGAAACTATCTGAGGTGTCGGGCGGCCTGCGTGGAAGCGCTCGGTCGCGCTGTTCCTGAAGCCCGCAAGTTCACCGCGAGTTCACCGCAAGTTCAACATGTGTCAGGCGCCATTGTGGCATCCGCGAGGATGTCCCCGGCGGTGCCGGGAGTTCCGAAGATGAGCGTTTTTCGTCCCCTCGCCGGCAGCCGCCGGTCCCGCCCAGCGGCCACGACCGGGGCCCTGGCTGCGTTGGTCGTCGCCACCTTCGGCGTAGCGCTCGACGCGCCAGCCGCGGAACCCAATTTCCCGATCAGCCCGCAGCAGCGCGGTACCGCAACCCAAGTCGCACAGTCCGGCGTGCCGCTGTCAGAGCTGGCGCCCAACGCGCCCGACTCGCACACCGTGCAGCGCGGCGACACGCTGTGGGATATCTCCAAGTTGTTCCTGACCAGCCCCTGGCGCTGGCCCGAACTTTGGGGCATGAATCTCGACCAGATCCGCAACCCGCACTTGATCTACCCCGGCCAGGTGCTGGTGCTTGAAAAATCCGGTGGCCGCGCCCGGCTGCGCCTGGCGCAGGCCGCCGGCGGCGCGCCGACCAACACCGTCAAGCTGTCGCCGCGGGTGCGCAGCGAACTGCTCGACAACGGCGCGATCGCGGCGATCCCGCTGCATCTGATCGGGCCCTTTTTGAACGAAGCGGTGGTGTTCGAGACCAACGAGCTCGACGACGCACCGCGCATCGTCAGCTCGCAAGAGGGCCGGGTTTTGTTGTCTCGCGGCGAGACCGCCTATGTGCGCGGCAACCTCGGCGGCGCGCGCGACTTCCGCATCTTCCGCGAAGCCCGGCCGCTGGTCGACCCGCTGACACGGCAGATCCTCGGTTACGAAGCGCCCTTTGTCGGCACCGCTGAATATTTGCGCTCGGGCGAAGAACGCACCGGCGCCAACGGCAAACTCGAAATCGTGCCGGCGACCTTCCGCGTCAACACGGTGCGCCAGGAAGCAGGTGTCGGCGACCGACTCTCACCGACCCCGCCCAGCGACCTGACCGCCTATGCGCCGCGGGCGCCGTCGGCGCCGATCGACGGCCGCATCGTGTCGATCTACGGCGAAGCGTTGAGCGCCGGGCAAAACCAGATCGTCGCCCTGAACCGCGGCAAACGTGACGGCATGGACCGCGGCCATGTGCTCGCGCTGTGGCGCGCCGGCACCCTGGGCGTGGACAAAACCGACCCCAAGCGCCCAGCGATGCAATTACCCGACGAGCGCCATGGGCTGCTGTTTGTCTTTCGCGTTTTCGAGCGCGTCTCGTACGCGCTGATCCTCAACGTGCAGGATCCGGTGCGCCCGGGAGATCGCTTCACGCAGCCGTGACGACCGCGGTGACGCCCGCCGCCGCGCGGCCTGCCATCAAGAAGATCGCGACCGCCGTTTGTGATTGAAGACGACGGCGAGTTTGCGGCCTGGTTCCGCCTGATCGAAACGCCTGGCATCGGCCGTACTTCAGCGCGCGCGCTGCTGGCGGCTTTTGGTTCGGCGCCGGCGGTGATCGACGCGTCATCGGCGCAGCGGCGCGGCATCATCGGCGCGGCCGCCGCGCCGCTGGATTCGCCGCCGGCCGAGTTGGCTGATCGCCTCGCGGCCGCGCAAGCGTGGCGTCACGCCGGCAACGATCGGCATGTGCTGGCGATTGGCGACGCGGCCTACCCGCCGCTGCTGCTTCAAACCGCAGACCCGCCGCTGCTGCTTTACGTGCAGGGGCAGGTCGGTGTGCTGTCGGCGCCGGCGATAGCGATCGTCGGCAGCCGCAACCCGACGCCGCAGGGTGCCGACAACGCGCGCAGCTTTGCCAGGTTTTTAAGCGACGCCGGCCAGGTCGTCGTCTCCGGTCTCGCTGCCGGCATCGATGGCGCTGCGCATGAAGGCGCGATGGCCGGTCGCGCCGGCACCGTCGCGGTGGTCGGCACTGGCCTGGACCGGGTCTATCCGGCCCGCCATCGTGAGCTTGCGCACCGCATCGTTCGCAGCGGCGCGGTGATCAGCGAGTTCCCGCCGGGCATGCCGCCGCTGCCGGAAAACTTCCCGCAGCGCAACCGCATCATCGCTGGCATGACCCGCGGCACGCTGGTCGTCGAAGCCGCCCTGCAGTCGGGCTCGTTGATCACCGCCCGGCTCGCCACCGAAGCCGGGCGCGAGGTGTTTGCGGTGCCCGGGTCGATCCACGCGCCGCAGGCACGGGGCTGCCACGCGCTGATCAAACAAGGCGCCAAGCTGGTCGAGTCGGGCGCCGACATCCTCGAGGAGCTGCAGCCCGGCAGCCGCGCCGCGACGCCGGCAGCGGCCACCTTGTTCGACGAGCCGCTGCCCGACCCGGTGCTGGACGCGCTGGGCCACGACCCGGTCACGCTCGACGCCATCGGCGCACGCACTGGCTGGTCGGCAGCAGAGCTGGCGGCACGCCTGCTCGACCTGGAGCTCGAAGGCCGCGTCGCCCGCCTGCCGGGCGGCCTGTACCAGCGCCGCGCTTCGGTCTGAGTCCGCGTCAGCCGCAATCGGCGCAGCACCTCGGGTATAGTGACCTGATGTTCGATGTGCTGGTCTACCTGTACGAAAATTACTGGCGTCCGGACGCCTGCCCGGACCATCGGCAGCTCAAGCGCAAGCTTTCGGCGGTGGGTTTCGAAAACGACGAAATCCAAGAAGCCCTGAGCTGGCTCGACGGCCTGGCCGCCGGCGCCGACGCGGTGCAGGGCACGCAGAGCGACAAGAGCATGCGCATCTACACCGAGGCCGAGCGCGAGTTGCTCGGCGACGACTCGATCGGCTTCATCAGCTTCCTCGAGTCCGCTGGTGTCTTGCCGCCGCCGATGCGCGAAATGGTGCTCGACCGCGCCAGCGCCACCGGCGCCGGATCGATGGACCTCGAGGACCTGAAGATCATCGTGCTGATGGTCTTCTGGAGCCTGGGCGAAGAGCCCGATGCGTTGATCCTGGACGAGTTGTTCGTCGACCCGCAGGATCGCCTGATCCACTGAGTGCGCCCCCAAGGCCGACGAGATACGTCGTCCGCCATCCAGCTTGCAGGCCGGATGGCCTTCGCCAGCCACAAAGCCCCTTTCGGGCCTTTGTGCGCGGGCTCAGCCCCCCGAGGGGGAATGAGCAAAGTGGCAAAGCCACATTTGCGCATCAGTTCAGCAGCCGGCTCGGTTCGACATCGATCTTGGCCAGTGCGCTGCGCGTCGCGCGCACCGTGAGCGACTCATCCTGTGCCGGCAGCAACAGGCCGGCCTGCAGGTAGGACGCCAGACGCTGTTTCTGGAACAGCACGCAGCGCCCCTGCGCGGTGACAAACAGTGAAAGCTGTTTGCGAAAGCCGTGCCAGGCAAGTTGCACCGCTTCGTTACGGCCGCGGTGTTCGAGCATGTACCAGGTGCCGACCTGCAACTCGCGCGCCCAGGCGATCATCGCCGGTGTCGGCATCGAGCCGCCTTCGGAGACGACCTCGAGCTCGGAGCTTTCGTGGCCTGATATATCGAGCACGATCGACTCGTCGATCGCCACGTCCTGGGCGTCGGGCAGCAGCTCTTCGAGTGTCTCCAGGCGCTCCATCAGCTCGGTCAGGCGCTCGTGGGGGATCAACGCAGCCTTGGCCGTGAAGGCCGCAGCCAGCGCGTTGTTCAGGTGTTTGATCTGCTCGTCCTGGCGCGCCGTGTCCATACCCGAACCGCCCATGCCTTCGCGCAGCGATTTGAGCAGCGGCGGCAGGCGCCGGATGACCTCGGCGCGCTCTTCGCGCGTGACCTTCGCGCTGGCCGACCAGATGAGGTCGGCGGCGGCCTTTTTCATCGACTTGGTCTGCTCGCTCTGCACGCCGTAGCGCACACCGGTGGTACCCAGCACATCGGCCCAGACATGGAACAGGAACTGGCGCACACCCTCCTGCACGGGCACCTCGTTGAGCATCTTGCGCAGCTCGATCGTGTACTGGATCGCCAGGGTCTCGCGTTGCTCGACCTGCTGCGCCAGCGATACCGCCTTGCGGGTGGCTTCGTTGCGGTTGCGCAAATAATGCTCCAGGAATTTTTCGAACTCGGTGAGCACCGTCTGGAACACCCGCCGGCCGGTGTCCGGATAGGCTTCGACGACCTGCACGATGCGCTTGATCTCTTTTTCGAGCGAATCGCCAACCCCTTGGGTAGCGCTGTCGAAGCCCATCACGCAGGCGCCCATGCGGTCGATGAGCTGGCGCGCCGGGTGGTCGACAGTGGCAAAAAAATCGGGCTCGCTGACCGCCACGCGCAGCACCGGCATCTGCAGGCGCGCAAACCAGACCCGCACTGCCGGCGGGATGCGTTCTTCGGTCAGGATGCTCTGGAACAACAGCGCCACGATCTCGATCGTCGCGCGTTCTTCGGGTGTCGCCGCGGCCGATTTGAGCTGCTGCTTGCGCTGGTGCAATTCCTCGAGCAGCGCCGGCGTGGTGACCACCATTTCGCCATGCGCGCTACGCTGCGTGACACGTTGACGGATGCGCTCTTGGGCATCGTTGATCGCCACCGACAGCTTGGGCGACAACGCGGCGCTGCGGGTGCTGGCACCGAACGAAGGCACATGCCGGCCAACAAGCCGGTTCAGGCGCCCGAGTACGGCCTCGGCATGTTCGCCGCTGCGTGGCAATGGCGTCGCGCGGGTCATCATCCGCGTCTCGTCGCCGGCCCGGCCGTGATCGCTTTCACCACCACCGCCGGCGGCGGCGCCGCCGCCAGCACCACCAGGGCCACCACCGCGGCCGCTGCGATGGCTCTCGGCGTCGCTGCGGTGGTAGCCGAATGCGCCGCCGCCGCCAGCACCTGCACCCGCGCCCCCCCTAGCGCTACCACCGCCGACATAACCACCGGCACCTTCGCGATGGCCTTCGCCGCCAGCACCGCCATGGCCGGTGTGGCCCGCACCGCCACCACCTCCTGCGCCACCACCTGAGCGCAAACCGCCGCTCTGGGTGCGCAGACCGCCGGAATCACCGCCGTAGGCGGTCGCGCCGCCATACGAGGTCGCGCTGCCGTACGCCGGTGGTGTCACCGGGCGTGTGCGCCGGATGAAGGGCCGCAGGTCGACGTCGGGCAACACGCCTTCAGTGACAAGCCAGGTGTTGACCTCGTGATAGGCCTCTTCGACGAGCGCCGAGAACTCTTCGTGCAACACCGTCTGCAGATCTCGCCAGCCGTCCATCGGATTGGCGCTGGCGCGCCAGGCGTCCACCGCCAACCTGGCCAGCACCTGCGCGCGCACCATGTCGTTGGGCTCGAGTTCGGCACGCTGCTCAAGCGACGCGATGCGCGAGCGCAGATCAGCAAACTCCCACGAGGCGCGGTCCATTACCGCCAGCGCCAGGCGCGAAGTCAGGATCTCACGTTCGATGGTGTCGTCGTCGACCAGGGTCAACGGCGCCATGCCCGCGCCGCTGGCCGGCGGCAGCAGATCGCCCGGCCGCGTGCCCGCGACCCCGTGAACGAGCACATGGCGCAGGCCGCCGGCGATCGAACGCTGCCAGCCGTCGGCTGAGCGCATCAGGTTTTGCAGCTGGTCGCGACGGCGCAGCGCCAGTGCGTGTTCAGCCGGTTTGTCGAGCTTGATCCGGGCGGCCTCGACGACTGCCTGGGCAATGCCGGGCAGGCCGCGCGCGACTTGTTCGCTGTACCGCCGCCGCGCCTGTGCCGCGATGTTCAAGGAGGCAGCGCGGGTCGCCATTGTCGCGGTCTGGGGGCCGGAGGTGAGTGTCAGCTGACTCTACACCACGGCCCCGGCGTTCGGGTCGTTGGGGTCAGAGTCCTTGCCCGACGCGCGGATCAGGTCTTCGCGCTTGACACCGAGCCACATCGCGATCCCCGCCGCGACGAAGATCGACGAGTAGATGCCGAACAGGATGCCGATCGTCAGCGCCACCGCAAAGTAATGCAGCGTCGGGCCGCCGAAGATCAGCATCGAGAGCACCATCATCTGCGTCGAGCCGTGGGTGATGATCGTGCGGCTGGTGGTGCTCGTGATCGCGTGGTCGATGACCTGCGCCGTGGTCAGCTTGCGAAAGCGGCGGAAGGTTTCGCGCACGCGGTCAAAGATGACCACCGATTCGTTGACCGAATAACCCAGCACGGCGAGCACCGCGGCCAGCACGGCGAGCGAAAACTCCCACTGGAAGTAGGCGAAGAAGCCCAGGATGATGACCACGTCGTGCAGGTTGGCCACGATGCCGGCAACCGCAAACTTCCACTCGAAGCGGAAGGCCAGGTACAGCATGATGCCGAGCACCGTCATGCCCAGCGCCCACGCGCCATCGCGGGCAAGTTCTGAACCCACCGACGGGCCGACAAATTCGGTGCGCTGCAGCCTCACCGGCTCGTCGCCCGAGGCCAGTGAACAAGACGGTCGGCTGACCTGCTCGCCCTGCGGCGTCGTGTACTGCTTGCGCCCACTGGTGCCGCTTTCTGCCTTGCACAATTCGTTGAATACGAGCCCGGCGACGTCGGTTTGCTTGCCGTCGCCGCGCACCGGCACCCGGATCAAAACGTCGCGCGAGGTGCCGAAGGTCTGCACCTGGACTTCGCCAAAGCCCAACTTCTCGACGGCGCCGCGGACCTTGTTGATATCGGCCGACTGGCTGTACTCGGCCTCGATCACGGTGCCGCCGGTAAATTCGATCGACAGATGCAGGCCGCGTGAGAAAAGAAAAAAGACCGCAGCTGCAAATGTGACGAACGAGATCACGTTCAGCGCCAGCGCATGGCGCATGAACGGGATGTCGCGCCGGATTCTGAAAAATTCCATGTTCGGTGCTCCTGCTCAGGCCTTGGCGGCGGGCACGTTGCGGGCGCCGTCATTGACGCCGCCGTCACCGCTACCACCGCCGCTGCCGCTGTCGCTCGTGCCGTCGCCACGGCCATCGGCATCCGGGCGCCAGACCTGGCCGATGGATACCGCCTTGAGTTTTTTCTTCGCGCCATACCAGAGGTTGACCAGGCCGCGCGAGAACATCACTGCCGAAAACATCGACGTCAGGATGCCCAGGCAGTGCACCACCGCAAACCCGCGCACCGGCCCGGAGCCAAACGCGAGCAGCGCCAGACCGGCAATGAGGGTCGTGACGTTGGAGTCCAGGATCGTCGCGAAGGCACGTTCGTAGCCGGCGTGGATCGCCGCCTGTGGCGGTGCGCCGCCGCGCAGCTCTTCGCGCACCCGCTCGTTGATGAGCACGTTGGCGTCAATCGCCATGCCCAGGGTCAGCGCGATCGCGGCCATGCCGGGCAAGGTCAGCGTCGCCTGCAACATCGACAGCACCGCCACCAGCAGCAACAAGTTGAATGCCAGCGCCAGCGACGAGAACAGGCCGAAGAGCAGGTAGTAGCTGCACATGAAGATCACGATCGCGATGAAGCCGTACTTCACGCTGTCGAAACCCTTGGCGATATTCTCGGCGCCCAGGCTGGGGCCGATCGTGCGCTCTTCGATGATGTCCATCGGCGCGGCCAGCGAGCCGGCGCGAGTGAGCAGCGCGAGGTCGGCAGTTTCCTGGGGCGTGAAGTTGCCGGTGATCTGGAAGTCGGTGCCGAACTCGCCCTGGATCGTGGCCACCGAGATCGCCTCGCCCTTGCCCTTTTCGTAGAGCACGATGGCCATCAGCTTGCCGAGGTTTTCGCGCGTGGCGTTGCGCATCGCGCGGCCGCCGACATCGTCGATGCGCAGCGACACGGCCGGGCGCTGGTCCTTGTCAATCGTCGACGAGGCCTGCTTGAGCTGGTCGCCGGTGACGATGATTTCGCGCTTCAGCCCGACCATGCCCTGCTGGCCGTCACGGTTGCGGTTGGGAACCGTCTCCGCGGCGGCGGCGATATCGGGCTCGACGAGGCGGATCTGCAAGGTCGCGGTGCGGCCGATGATGTCCTTGGCGCGCGCGGTGTCCTGCACACCGGGCAGTTGCACGACAACGCGGTCGGCCCCTTGTTGCTGGATCACCGGCTCGGCAACACCAAGTTCGTTGACCCGCTTGTGCAGGGTCTCGATATTCTGTTTGAGCGCCTGGTCGCGAATCTCTCGCTCGGCCTCGGGCGACAAGCGGCCGACGAGCATCGGGGTGTCCGAGCCGGCAGATTCCGTCCAGCGCAGGCTGGGCAGGCGCTCGGCGAGCACCGGCGCGGCATTTTTGGCCGACTCGGCATCGGGGAAACGCACCTCGATCGCCGACGCGTCGCGCCGCACGCCACTGAAGCGGATCTTCTTTTCGCGCAACACGGTGCGGCTGTCGCTGACGTAGCCGTCCATCGCCTGCTTCACGGCCGCGGGCATGTCCACCTGCATCAGGAAATGCACGCCGCCGCGCAGGTCCAGGCCCAGGTACATCGGCAGCGCGCGCAGGTTGGCCAGCCACTTCGGCGAGCGAGACAACAGATTCAGCGCGACGATGTAGCTGGGCGTTGCCGGGTCGGGATTGAGTGCCGCGACCAGCATGTCCTTGGCGCGCTTTTGGGTATCGGTATCGGGGAAGCGGGCCTTCACCGACTGGCCATCGAACTGCACGAAGTCGGCCTTGATGCCGGCCTTGCCGAGCACCTGCTCGACACGTTCGCTCATTGCCGAATCGAGCTTGACCGTGCTCTTGCCACTGGAAATCTGCACCGCTGGCGCTTCGCCGTAAAGGTTGGGCACGGCATAGAGCAGGCCCACCAGCAGCGCCAGGCCGAGGATCGTGTACTGCCACCAGGCGTAGCGATTCATAGAGGACTCCGATGCGGCATCAGTCGAGCCGGCCTTTGGCGCCGGTCGGCGGCAGTCAAACGGCCGCGTCGCGACGCCGGAAAACTTACTTGAAGGTGCCTTTGGGCAGCACTTGCACGACGGCCGAACGCTGCACCTGCAGCTCAACGCCGCCGGCGACTTCGACGCCTAGGATGCTGTCGCCGACCTTCGAGACACGCCCGATGACACCACCACCGATGACAACTTCGTCGCCCTTGGACAGCGCGTCGATCATCGACTTGTGTTCCTTCTGCCGCTTCATCTGCGGGCGGATCATCAGGAAGTACATCACCACAAACAGGCCGCCGAACATGATCAGCGGCTGGAGCAGCGACTCGGGGCCGGTGGCAGCGGCGGCCGCGGGTGCGGCCTGGGCAAAAGCTTCGGAGATGAACACGTTGGGAGTCCTCAATGGTCGCCCGCGGAGGGCGGATCAAGCAGCGGAGTTTAGCGAGGCGCCAAAGCTGTGCAGCCTGCGTTGGAAGCCAACGCGACAAGGCCCTCGCGAGGAGGGCCTTGATCGACTGGACTTGGTTGCGGGGGCAGGATTTGAACCTGCGACCTTTGGGTTATGAGCCCAACGAGCTACCAGGCTGCTCCACCCCGCGACTGGACTTAGGATTGTAGCAGCAGGTGGGCTATTCGCCTTGCGCTTCGGTGCTGGTTTCAGCCGCCACGGGCTCGGGCCGATCGACGAGTTCGACAAAGGCCATTGGCGCGTTGTCGCCGACCCGGTAGCCCATCTTCAGGATGCGTGTGTAGCCACCCGGCCGGGCCTGGTAACGCGGCCCGAGTTCGTTGAACAGCTTGCTCACGATTTCGCGGTCGCGTGTGCGGTCAAACGCCAGGCGGCGGTTGGCCAGGGTCGGCTGCTTGCCGAGCGTGATCAGCGGCTCGACGACGCGGCGCAATTCTTTGGCCTTGGGCAGCGTCGTCTTGATCGCTTCGTGGCGCAGCAACGAGTTGCACATATTGCGCAGCATCGCCAGGCGATGTTCGCTGGTGCGGTTGAGTTTGCGGAGTCCTTGACGGTGGCGCATGAGAATGTCCTTTCAGTTGTTTTGCTCCCGGCCGTATCAGGTACCGGGAGGTGCGCTGTGCGGGGCTCTGGCGGCCCTTTGTTTCAATCGGGAGGTACACCGCGACCCTGAAGACCGTGCGCGCCTTAACGCCGATCGAGGCTCTTCGGTGGCCAGCCTTCGAGGCGGGTGCCCAGGCTCAGGCCGCGCGAGGCGAGTACTTCCTTGATTTCGTTGAGCGACTTGCGGCCCAGGTTGGGTGTCTTGAGCAGTTCGGTTTCGCTGCGCTGGACGAGGTCGCCGATGTAGTAGATGTTCTCGGCTTTGAGGCAGTTCGCCGAGCGCACGGTGAGCTCGAGCTCGTCGACCGGACGCATCAGGATCGGCGCCGGCTCCGGGCCCTCGGGCTCGCCGCCACGCAGGCCGCCGCCAAGGTCCATGTCGCCATGTTCGAGCTGGGTGAAGACGATCAGTTGCTCGACCAGGATCTTGGCGGAGGCGCGGATCGCTTCTTCTGGCGTCAGCGCGCCGTTGGTCTCGATTTCCATGACCAACTTGTCGAGGTCGGTGCGCTGCTCGACGCGGGCGTTTTCGACCGCGTAGCTGACACGTCTAACCGGCGAGAACGACGCATCGAGCACGATGCGGCCGATCGACTTGGTAGGCTCGTCACCGAACCGGCGCAGGTTGCCCGGCACGTAACCGCGGCCCTTTTCGACCTTGATCTGCATGTCGAGCTTGCCACCATGCGCCAAGTGCGCGATGACATGCTCGGGGTTGATGATCTCCACATCGTGCGGTGTCTGGATGTCGGCCGCCGTGACCGGGCCTTCACCTTCCTTGCGCAGCACCAAGGTCACTTCATCGCGGTTGTGCAGCTTGAAGACGACGCCCTTCAGGTTGAGCATGATGTGCACGACGTCTTCTTGCACGCCGTCAATCGCCGAGTACTCGTGCAACACGCCGGCGATGGTCACTTCGGTGGGCGCGTAGCCGACCATGGACGACAACAGCACGCGACGCAGCGCATTGCCCAGCGTGTGGCCATAGCCGCGCTCGAATGGTTCGAGCGTGGCTTTGGCGCGGTGGCCGCCCAGCGGCTCGACATGAATGGCCTTCGGCTTGAGTAGTGTGGTTTGCATTGAGCTTCTAGTTCCTGTCAATACCCTCGGCTCGTTACACCGATAGGGCTGATGGACCATGCCAGGCGATGG
>JANOKR010000520.1:0-1845 GCA_031419315.1 Betaproteobacteria bacterium | reverse complement strand
GCCGACATGCCGGTGGTGGTGTCGATGCTCAACTCCTACTCCGGCTGGGCCGCGGCGGCGCTGGGCTTCACGCTGGAGAACATCGCCCTGATCATCACCGGGGCGCTGGTCGGGTCGTCGGGCGCGATCCTGAGCTACATCATGTGCAAGGCCATGAACCGCTCGTTTTTCAACGTCATCCTGGGCGGTTTTGGTGGTGAAGTCGCCAGCGCCACAGCCGGCGGCGCGGTGCAGCGCGCGGTGAAAAGTGGCAGCGCCGACGACGCCGCTTTTGTGCTCGGCAACGCCGAGACGGTGGTCATCGTGCCGGGTTACGGACTGGCCGTGGCGCGCGCCCAGCATGCGGTGAAGGAGCTCGCCGCCAAGCTCACCGAAAAAGGTATCAGCGTCAAATACGCGATCCACCCGGTCGCGGGGCGCATGCCCGGGCACATGAACGTGCTGCTTGCCGAAGCCGAGGTGCCCTACGACCAGGTCTTCGAGATGGACGATATCAACGGCGAGTTGGGCCAGGTCGATGTCGCGATCATCCTTGGCGCCAACGATGTCGTGAACCCGGCCGCGCATGTCAAGGGCAGCGTGATCTACGGCATGCCGATCATCGAGGCCTACAAGGCCAAGACCGTGATCGTCAACAAACGCTCGATGGCCAGCGGTTACGCCGGGCTGGACAACGAGCTGTTCTACATGGACAAGACGATGATGGTCTTCGGCGACGCGAAGAAGGTGGTTGAGCAGATGGTCAAGGCGGTGGAATAGCCGGCGCTCGCATGTTCCAGGGAGTCCCGAGAGGGGTGGTCTGCAGCCGCGACTTGTAATACACTGGCGTCAAATTGTGTATTACTTCCGGGGAACACCATGACGCTGACCGTTCGCCTGCAACCGGATCTCGAATCGGCGCTTGAGTTGCACTGCGCCGAGCACGGCGTGACCAAGAGCCTGGTGGTGCAAGAAGTGCTGGCCGAGTATCTGGCGCGTCCGGGCGCGCGGCGTTCCCGCCGCGCCGCTACGCCCGCGCAGCCGGCCGAGCCCAGTGCCAACTACCGTGCCTTCGAGGCGTTGGGGCTGATCGGCTGCGTCGCGGGCGTCGGCCCGGCCGACAAGGCGGGGGTGCGAGCAGCCATCCGCAGCAGGTTCGAGGCGAAGCGGGCCGTGCGCGAGGCGCGCGCTGCCGACGCGCTGGCCACCAAGCCGGCGGCCGGCCCGAAGCGTCGCGCCGCCCGATGACGGGCCGCAAGCGCAGCCCGAGCGTCGATACCCGGCCGCTGCCGCCGCGCGATGCGGTGTTGATCGATACCGGTTTCCTGGTCGCATTGTTCGATCGCCGCGAGCGGCTCCATGCATCGGCCACCGCCTGGTTGAGCGGCGAGCGGCGAGCGCTCTGGACCGTGCCGTCGGTTGTCGTGGAGGCGGCGCATTTCCTCCCCGGCAGGCCGCGCGTGGCCCTGGCCCGAGCCGCATCCGCCGGTGTGGTGCATGTGGCCGCGCCCGACGCTGCGGCCTATGGTCGCGTCGCGGTGCTTCTGGAGCGCTATGCCGACCTCGACCCCGATTGGGCCGACGCTGAACTCGTCTGGCTGGCCGAGACGGCAGGCATCACCAGCGTCGCCACGCTCGACAGCGCCGATTTCAGCGTCTATCGCCTCCACGGCCGGCGCGCGTTCGACATCGTCTGGCCGGCTTAAGCATGCCCACGCTCGACTGGCTCAATCGCGAAGACGCTTTTCGCATCGCCGCGCGCGTGGCCACACGCGTGCTGCGGCCGCATGCGCAGGCGCCCGCTGTTGTCGGCGATGCCGACGCAGCGCGTGACAACCTGCTGGTGCAGGGCGACAACCTCGAAGC
>JANOKR010000519.1:0-3515 GCA_031419315.1 Betaproteobacteria bacterium | reverse complement strand
GTCGCGGTGCTGTCCAAGGTGTTCCCTACCCGCAGCCACACCGTGGCGGCGCAGGGTGGTATCGGGGCCTCGCTGGGCAACATGTCCGAGGACAACTGGCACTTCCACTTCTACGACACCGTCAAGGGCAGCGACTGGCTGGGTGACCAGGACGCCATCGAATACATGTGCCGCGAAGCGCCGAAGGTTGTCTACGAGCTCGAACACTTCGGGATGCCGTTTGACCGCAACCCCGACGGCACGATCTACCAGCGGCCGTTTGGCGGCCACACCGCCAACTACGGCGAAAAGCCCGTGCAACGCGCCTGTGCCGCCGCCGACCGCACCGGCCACGCGATGCTGCACACGCTGTACCAGCAAAACGTCAAGGCGCGCACCAACTTCTTCGTCGAATGGATGGCGCTCGACCTGATTCGCGACGCCGTCGGTGATGTGCTCGGTGTCACCGCGCTTGAGATGGAAACCGGCGAGGTGCATATCCTCGAAGGCAAGGTCACGCTGTTTGCCACTGGCGGCGCGGGGCGCATCTATGCGGCGTCAACCAACGCCTTCATCAATACCGGCGACGGTCTGGGCATGGCCGCGCGCGCCGGCCTGCCACTGGAAGACATGGAGTTCTGGCAGTTCCACCCGACTGGCGTCCACAACGCCGGCGTGCTGCTCACCGAAGGTTGCCGCGGCGAAGGCGCGATCCTGCGCAACAGCAATGGCGAGCGGTTCATGGAGCGCTACGCGCCGACGCTGAAGGATCTGGCGCCGCGCGATTTTGTCTCACGCTGCATGGACCAGGAGATCAAGGAAGGCCGTGGTTGCGGGCCCGACAAGGACTATATCCAGCTCGACATGACCCACCTCGGCGCCGAGACGATCCTCAAGCGCCTGCCGAGTGTCTTCGAGATCGGCCACAACTTCGCCAACGTCGATATCACCAAGGAGCCGATTCCTGTGGTGCCGACGATCCACTACCAGATGGGCGGCATCCCGACGAATATCCACGGCCAGGTCGTGGCGCGTGAACCTGGCAAAACCAACAGCGACCCCGACAGCAACCCGAACAGCGTGGTCAACGGCTTTTATGCGGTCGGCGAATGCGCCTGTGTCAGTGTGCATGGTGCGAATCGGCTGGGCACCAACTCGCTGCTCGACCTGCTCGTTTTTGGCCGTGCTGCCGGGCTGCACATCGTTGACCACATCGGCAAGACGAAGAGCCACAAGCCGCTGCCGGCGGATGCTGCCGACAAATCGATGGCCCGCCTGGCGCGCCTGGACGGCACCACCGGCGGCGAGTACGCGCAGGACGTCGCCAACGATATCCGCGCCACGATGCAGCAGCATGCCGGCGTCTTCCGCACCCAGGCCAGCCTGGATGCCGGCGTGGCCAAGATCGAAGCCCTGGCGCAGCGCGTGAAGAACATCGTGCTCAAGGACAAGAGCCAGGTCTTCAATACCGCGCGCATCGAAGCGCTGGAAGTCGAAAACCTGATCGAGTCGGCACGCGCGACGATCGTGTCGGCGGCAGCGCGGCGCGAAAGCCGCGGTGCGCACACCGTCGACGACTACGCCGACAGCCCCGAGTTCCCGAATGGCCGCAACGACGCGGTGTGGATGAAACATACGCTGTGGTACGCCGACGGCAACCGGCTCGACTACAAGCCGGTGCAGCTGATACCGCTGACGACCGAGTCGATCCCGCCCAAAGTGCGCACGTTCTGACGCGAGTTCCCAGATGACAAAAAGAACTTTTCAGATCTACCGCTACGACCCCGACAGCGACGCCAAGCCGCGCATGCAGACACTCGAGGTCGAGCTTGACGGCTCCGAGCGCATGCTGCTCGACGCGCTGATGAAGCTCAAGGCGGTGGACCCGTCATTGAGTTTTCGCCGCAGTTGCCGCGAAGGCGTGTGCGGCTCCGACGCGATGAACATCAACGGCAAGAATGGCCTGGCCTGCCTGACGAATATGCGCACGTTGCCGGGCACGGTGGTGCTCAAACCGCTACCCGGGCTGCCGGTGGTGCGCGACCTGATCGTCGACATGACGCAGTTTTTCAAGCAGTACCACTCGATCAGGCCGTACCTCGTCAACGACACCCAGCCGCCGGAAAAAGAGCGCCTGCAGTCGCCCGAAGAGCGCGACGAGTTGAACGGCCTCTACGAGTGCATCCTCTGCGCGAGCTGCTCGACCGCGTGCCCGAGCTTCTGGTGGAACCCCGACAAATTTGTCGGCCCGGCCGGGCTGCTGCAAGCCTATCGTTTTATCGCCGACAGCCGCGACGAAAACACTGCCGAGCGTCTGGACAACCTCGAAGACCCGTACCGCTTGTTCCGCTGCCACACGATCATGAATTGTGTCGATGTCTGCCCGAAGGGCCTGAACCCGACCAAGGCGATCGGCAAGATCAAAGAAATGCTGGTCCGCCGCGCGGTCTGATGCGTGGTCCGATGCGCACGGCAAACACGCTCAATACGGCACCGCCCACCATGTTCACGGTACCTGCCATGTCCGCAATGAACGACCGCATCGGTGAACGAGATTTGAGCCGGCTCAAGTGGCGCTGCCGCCGCGGCCTGCTTGAAAACGATCTTTTCATCGAGCGTTTTTTTCGCAGTCACGAGCAGACCCTGACGATGCGCCAGGCTGCCGGTTTGCAGGTGCTGATGGACCTGGCCGACAACGACCTGCTCGACCTGCTGCTGCGGCGCAGCGAGCCGAGCGATGCGCTCGACTGCGCTGAGGTCCACGAAACCCTGTCCCTGCTGCGGCAACCGATTCCACAAAAGAACGAAGAAAGGCCCTTGTCATGACCCCCTCCGACGTCAAAGCCACGCTGTCGTTTTCCGACGGTTCACCCGAGATGGTGCTGCCGATCTACAAGGGCTCGGTCGGCCCCGATGTGATCGACATTCGCAAGCTCTACGCGCAGACCGGCAAGTTCACCTACGACCCGGGTTTTTTGTCGACCGCGGCCTGCAACTCGACGATCACCTATATCGACGGCGACAAGGGCGAGTTGCTGTACCGCGGCTACCCGATCGAGCAGCTGGCGCAGAACTGCGACTTTCTCGAGACCTGCTACCTGCTGCTCAAGGGCGAGCTGCCCAACGTCGAGCAGAAGTCGGGTTTTGTGAAGCTGGTGACCAACCACACCATGGTCAACGAGCAGATGCAGTTTTTCCTGCGCGGTTTTCGCCGCGACGCGCACCCGATGGCGGTGATGACCGGCCTCGTCGGCGGGCTGTCGGCCTTCTATCACGACAGCACCGATATCAATAACCCGGTGCACCGCGAGATAGCCGCGATCCGCTTGATCGCGAAGATGCCGACGCTGGTCGCGATGGCCTACAAATACGGCGTCGGCCAGCCCTTCGTCTACCCGAAAAACGACCTCTCGTATTCGGCCAATTTCATGCGCATGATGTTCGCCACGCCCTGCGAACATTACGAAACCAACGATGTGCTGGTGCGCGCGATGGACCGCATCTTCATCCTGCACGCCGACCACGAGCAGAACGCC
>JANOKR010000518.1:0-8216 GCA_031419315.1 Betaproteobacteria bacterium | reverse complement strand
ACCGCGATGCGTTTGCCGGTGGCCGGCGCGCGTGTGAACAGCGGTGCGCCCGGCGCGGCAAAGTAGGCGTCGGTGGCGGCGCGTTGCAGCAGGCCGATTTCGACCGGCTTGTCTTCGTTGGTGTGGCGCACGCAGGCCTGCTCGCACAACACTTCGGTCGGGCACACCCGCGCGCACATGCCACCCAGCGGGTTGGCTTCGAGGATCGCGCGCGCCGCGCCGCGGCGGTTGCCTTGTGCGATGCGGGCGATGAAGGCCGGGATGTCGATGCCGGTCGGGCAGGCGGCAATGCAGGGCGCGTCGTGGCAGTAATAACAGCGCTCGGCTTCAATCAGCGCCTGCGCCGCGGTCAGCGGCGGATGGGCGTCGTTGAAGTTGTGCGCCAGATCGGCCAGGTTCAGGCGGCCGGCGTGCAGCCCGCAGGCGCGCGATGAGGGGTCGGGGCTAAGCATGGTCATGGCGGTTGGCTGCAAATACCTGGCGAGGACAGTCGGCGCCAAAGTCTGAGAGTTTCTTGAGCGTGCTTGAGCAGCGCGCCAGAAGGCAACCGATCGAGGCGCAAAGTTTTGACTGCTTGGTAAAGTTTGACCAGTTGGTAATTTCCCGCGTGACAGCCGGCGGCGCAGGCGGCACCTTGGGCGTATGCAAGCCAGCGCCAGAACGCCCCGCCGAACGCCGGCCAAGTCGAGACCTCGGAAGCCGCCGGCCGCGGCGCAAATCCCCGAGCCGATCCCCGGCGTGCGCCCGCCGCGCGCAGCGCGGGTCGAAAAAGAGCAGGCCATCCTGCGCGAAGCCGAGACCCAGTTTGCGCGCTTCGGCTTCGAAGGTGCGTCGCTGGAAAATATCGCTGCCGCCGCCGGCATCAGCCGGCACAACCTGCTGTACTACTTTCCGAGCAAGGACACGCTCTACCGCCGCGTGCTCGACGACGTGATGACGCAGTGGCTCGAAGGCATGGGCGCGTTGGCCGTGGGCGACGACCCCGCCGCCGCGTTGCGGCGCTACATCGGCGCCAAGATGCAATCGTCGCGCGACCGGCCGGACGGCTCGCGGGTGTTCACCAAAGAGGTTATCGCCGGCGCCCCGAGGTACGCCGATGCAATCACCCAACGGGTGCTACCGGTGCTGGCCACCGATGTCCGGGTCTTCGATCGCTGGGCGCGCCAGGGCCGCATCAAAAAGGTCAACTTCACGCACCTGATGTTCGTGATCTGGGCCGCGACACAGGCCTACGCCGATCTGGCGCCGCAGTTTGCGCTGCTGCTCGGCAAGCCGGCACTGGACGCGGCTGATTTCGACGCCGCGCAGGCGCTGATCGAGCGCCTGGTGCTCGGCGGCCTGCAACCGCGCGAGGCCACCGGGTGACCGAGCCCGTCAACCCTAGCGGCGCCGATACCGCAGCAGCGGCCGCTGCTGCTGCACGCTTCAAACCCAGCGTCACCGTCGCCGCGATCATCGAAGACGCCGGCAGCTACCTGCTCGTCGAAGAACACACTGCCGAAGGACTGCGCCTGAACAACCCGGCCGGGCATCTGGAACAAGGCGAATCGCCGCTCGAAGCGGTGTGCCGCGAGGTGCTCGAAGAAACTGGCTGCCGCTTCGAGCCGCAGGCGCTGCTCGGCGTCTACCTGTCGCGCTTCTGGCGCCCGGCCAGCGGCGAGGATGTGACCTACCTGCGGCTGGCGTTTGTCGGCCGCGCCGGCCCGCCAGACCCGGCACGCGCGCTCGATGTGGGCATCGTGCGGGCTTTGTGGCTAACAGTCGATGAAATACGTGCCAGCCGCGCGCTTCATCGCAGCCCGCTTGTGTTGCAATGCATCGAGGATCACCTCGTCGGGCGGCGCTACCCGCTGGCTGTGCTGACGACCGACCCGACCGTGCTGCACCCGGAGGTCAAGGAGCCCCGCCCATGAACCGCCCCCTGAACATCACCACGCTACCGCTGCTGTTGTTGACTGCCGCGCTGCTCGGCGGCTGCGCCGCGTCCACGCAGCTGGTGACCAACCAGCGCGCGTCGGACGCCGTCAAGGCCAAGAGTTTCAAGGCCTACCGCGAGGTGTTGCTGATCCCGCCCAAGGACGACCCGCGCGCGCTCGTGCCGCGCATGGTCAGCGAGATCGAAAGCATGGGCTTCAAGGTCCAGGTGATGGACGCCACCAAGCCGATCGAGGCCTCGCAGGGCACCGGCTTTGTGATCGGCGCCGACGGCTGGCTGCTGACCTGCGCGCATGTCCTGGGCGACCTCAAGGAAGCGACGGTCACGCTCAACGGCAAACGCCTCATCGCCGATGTCGTGAAGGTCGACAAAAAGGCCGACCTGGCACTGCTACAGCTGCGCGAAAAGCTGCCCCCCGGCAGCGCGGTATTGAGCTTTCGCTCCGAGGCCAAGATCGCCACGATGGGCGAAGACGTCTACACCATCGGCTATCCCTTGAGCCGCATGCTGGGCAACACCGCGCGCATGAGCCGCGGCCTGCTTTCGGCCACCGCCGGGCTGCGCGACAACGACCAGGAGGTGCAGGTCTCGGCCGAGATCCACCCCGGCAACAGCGGCGGCCCGCTGCTTGACCGCGACGGGCAAGTCATCGGTGTGGTCAACAAAACGATCAACCCGAGCGCAGTGGCCCAAGCCACCGGCGGCGCCTTGCCGCAGAACATCAACTTCGCGATCAAGGCGGCGCCGATGCTGGCCTTCATCAAGGCCGCCGACCCACGCGCGCAGGCCGCGCTGGCCTTCGACAACAAGGCCGCGGGGCTGGATCTGGCCGGCAAGGCGGTGGCCAAGATCCAGGCCGGCATCGTCGGCCCGGATACCGAGCGCCGCGACAAGATGGTCGTGCGTTTCAGCTACGTCAGCATCTGGGACGTCTGGTACCGCTTCCGGGTTTTTGTGCTCGCCGCTTTCGACTACGAAACGAATGAAGGCCTGTTCATCGCCGGCCAGGGCCGCGACAACATCGTGAGCAACGAAGAGGTCGTCATCAAGGACACGCTGGGCCAGTTCCGCAAGGCGATCGCGGCGCGCTAGCCTGGCGTTCCGCGACAATCCGCGGGTGGCACCCGCAGCATCAACGACCCAAAAGCAGCGCATCGTCGTCGGCTTGAGCGGCGGTGTCGATTCGGCCGTCAGTGCCTGGCTGCTCAAACGCGCCGGGCATGAGGTCGTCGGCATCTTCATGAAAAACTGGGAGGACGACGACGGCGTCGACGGCGACCCCGATGACCCGAACTTCTGCTCGTCAAACGCCGACTTCGTGGATGCCGCGGCGGTTGCCGATGTCATCGGCATCGAGATCGAACATGTCAACTTTGCGGCCGAATACAAGGACCGCGTCTTCGCCGAGTTCCTGCGCGAATACAGCGCCGGGCGCACGCCGAACCCGGACGTGTTGTGCAATGCCGAGATCAAGTTCAAGGCCTTTCTCGACCATGCGATGCGCCTGGGCGCCGACCGCATCGCCACCGGCCACTACGCGCGGGTGCGCGCCGCGGCGGGTTGCAAGTTCGAGCTGCTCAAGGGTCTCGACCCGGCCAAGGACCAGAGCTATTTTTTGCACCGGCTGAACCAGGCGCAGTTGGCCAAGACCTGGTTCCCGGTCGGCGAACTGCCGAAGACCGAAGTCCGCCGCATCGCTGCAGCAGCCGGCCTGCCCAACGCCAAGAAAAAAGACTCCACCGGCATCTGCTTCATCGGCGAACGGCCGTTCCGCGAGTTCCTGAATCGATATCTGCAGCAAACCCCCGGGCCGATGATCGACGAACGTGGGCGCGAAATCGGGCGCCATCTGGGCCTGAGTTTTTATACCCTCGGCCAGCGCCAGGGCCTGGGCATCGGCGGCGTGCGCGAAGGCGGCGGCGAACACGCGCCCTGGTATGTGGCGCGCAAGGATATGCAGCGCAATACCTTGCTCGTCGTCCAGGGTCACGGACATCCGGCGCTGTTGTCGCTGGCACTGCACGCAGACGACCTGAGCTGGGTCGGCGGCGCACCACCGCCGGCCGGCCGGCTGGCCGCCAAGACGCGTTACCGGCAGGCCGACGCGGCTTGCCGGTTTGCCGGCGACGCGGCTGGTTTCACGCTCGATTTCGAGCAAGCGCAATGGGCGGTCACACCGGGACAGTCGGCGGTACTTTACGACGGCGAGATTTGCCTCGGTGGTGGTGTTATCGCGTCAGCGTCGGCGTCGGGGCTGGCGTCCGACCCTGCCGGTGCCCGCGGCGCAGCCAGCGTAAGCACCCAGGCCGGGCCGGCAGCGGACACGCGGCAGGCGACGCCGGCGTCGAGCAGCCGGCGGTCAGCCAGGTTTTTGCAGTGCGCCGCGCTGCCGCGCCAAGCCTGCACGGCGGCGTCGACCGTGGGCAAGCCGAGGGCAACGTTTTCGGCCACGGCGGCAAACTCGTAACCGGCTGCCAGCGCACGCTGCGCGGGCGATTCGCCAGCCGGCCCCAGGTGCTGCGCCTGGCCGGACCAGGCAATCCAGATCGCCTGCTGTTGCGCGATCAGGTCGAGCGTGTCGTGCCAGGTCAGGGCTGGCGCGCCCAATACGGCGCGGTCCATTGGCTGGGTCTGGGCGGCGCCCGGATTTGGCATCCCGGCATTGCAGCTGGCACCTTCGGCGCGCAGCCGGTTGAGCGCGAGCAGCAGATTGGCGCGCCAGTCTGGCGGCAGTTCGCCGCAAGGCGCCCCGGTAGCTGATGCGAGCGACGTGGCGGTCAGCAGCAGGCCGGCGAGTAGCGCGGTGGATCGCATGCCGAGCATTGTCGGTGGCGGCGCGGGCTGCTGCGGGCGTGGCGGCGCGAGTGTCGGGGTGCGATGCCGCGCGGCGGGCCGGCAAACTGCCTGCCGGCCTGTCGACATCCAACATCCGACAATCGGCACATGACCGACTTCATCTTCATCCGCCACGGCGAAACGGACTGGAACCGGCAGCAGCGTTTTCAGGGCCAGATCGATGTCCCGCTGAATGCCGCCGGCCACGCCCAGGCGAAGCTGCTCGCAGCGCACCTGGGCCGCAGCGCCCGCAGCGAAGGATTTTTCAGCAGCGATTTGATGCGCGCGCAGCAGACCGCCGCGCCGCTGGCCAGCGCCTGGGGCGCGACGCCCTTGCTGCACGCGGGTTTGCGCGAGCAGGCTTTCGGCGTGCTCGAAGGTCTGGACGCAGCGACGATCCGCGGACAGCACCCCGAGCTCTGGTCACGCTGGCTTGAACACCGCGCCGACTACGCCTTGCCCGGCGGCGGCGAAAGCCTGCGCAGTTTTCATCACCGCGTGGTGGATGCGGTGCGCGAACTCGCCGAGGCGCATGCAAACGCGCATGCCAATGCGCACGCCAACGCGCACGCCGACCCGCACGCCGACCGTTCGCTGACCGTGGTCACCCACGGCGGTGTGCTCGACATGCTCTGGCGCACCGCCCATGGCCTGTCGCTGGACGGCCTGCGCGAATGTGAAATTCCGAATACCGGCATCAACCGGCTGCGCTGGCGCGCCGGCACGCTCGAAGTGCTGGGCTGGGCCGACGCGCGGCATTTGCTCGACGCCGCGCCGCCGTTGACGGCGTAGGTTGCGACGGTTTTCCGCGCCGCGGTTTCGCGCGGCGCTGCGCCGATCGCTGCTGATCGCTGCTGATCGGGCGACAACGACGCGGCCGCAGCAAAGCCGCCACCGCGGGTCGCGATCAGAACGGAATGTCGTCGTCCATGTCGTCGAAGCCGGTCGCCGATTTGGCCGCCGGCTTGGGCGCCGGCGCGCTGCGTGGCGGGTTCGGGCTCTGGCTCGGGCTGCGGGCCGGCGCGCCGCCGCCTTCATCGGCGCCGCCGCCGCCGCCACCGCCACCGCCACCGCCCATGCCTTCGCGGCTGCCGAGCATCGTCATATCGCTGGCGACAATTTCGGTGGTGTATTTTTCGATGCCATCCTTGTCGGTCCACTTGCGGGTCTTCAAGCGGCCTTCGATGTAAACCTGCTTGCCCTTCTTCAGGTACTCGCCGGCGATTTCGGCCAGGCGGTCGTAGAAGACGACGCGGTGCCATTCGGTTTCTTCGACCTTGTCGCCGGAGCTTTTGTCTTTCCAGCTGCGTGACGTGGCGAGGGTGGCGTTGCAGATCGCCGAGCCGCTGGGTGCGTAGCGGACTTCGGGGTCGCGGCCGAGGTGGCCGATGAGAATGACTTTGTTGACCGAGGCCATGCTGGGCTCTCCTTGCGGGTGTGTTGCGGAGCTTGTTGCGGGTTGCGTTGCCGGTGCATTGCGCGCGCGTCTTCGGTGGGCGTCGCCGGTGCGGCCGGCGCCGCGTGAAGGACTTCGATTCCGGTGCACCGATGATACCGACGCGACCCGCCCAGCGCGGCGCTCCGAAGCGGGTGCCGCGGGCGGCATCTTGGGTGCCGCCGAATTGGGGAGGCCGCGGCCTTACCATCAATGCCGCCCATGCCTGTCGCCAACGCCCTGACCCCTGCCATCCCTGTCGACCCCGCACTGCAGGTGTTGCACGAGGTCTTTGGCTACGCCGCTTTCCGCGGCCAGCAGGCGGCGGTGGTCGAGCAGGTCGTCGGTGGCGCCGACGCGCTGGTGCTGATGCCTACCGGCGGCGGCAAAAGCCTGTGTTACCAGGTGCCGGCGATCGTGCGCCACCGCGCCGGGCAGGGGGTTGCGGTGGTCGTCAGCCCGCTGATCGCGTTAATGCACGACCAGGTCGGCGCGCTCGAAGAGGCCGGTGTGCATGCCGCGTTCTTGAACAGCTCGCTTGACGCCGACGCCGCGCGGCAGGTCGAGCGCGAGTTGCTCTCGGGCCGGCTGGTGCTGCTCTACGCCGCGCCGGAACGCATCCTGACAGCGCGCTTTCTGGCCATGCTCGATGCGCTGCACGAACGCGGGCAGTTGAGCCTCTTTGCGATCGACGAAGCACACTGTGTGAGCCAGTGGGGGCACGATTTCCGCGAGGAGTATCTCGGCCTGTCGGTGCTGCACGAGCGTTATGCCGGCGTGCCGCGCATCGCACTGACGGCCACTGCCGACGACCATACCCGTACCGACATCATTCATCGGCTGGCGCTGGAAGATGCGCGCCTGTTTGTGGCCAGCTTCGACCGGCCGAATATCCGCTACCAGGTCGTCGAAAAAGACGACCCGCGCAAACAACTGCTGCGTTTTTTGCGCGACGAACATGAGGGCGACGCCGGCATCGTCTACTGCCAGAGCCGCAAGAAGGTCGAAGAGACCGCCGCCTGGCTTGAAGGCGAAGGGATCCCAGCGCTGCCTTACCACGCCGGCCTGGACTCCGGCCTGCGGCGCCGGCACCAGGATCGTTTTTTGCGCGAAGAAGGCCTGGTGATGGTGGCCACGATCGCCTTCGGCATGGGCATCGACAAACCCGATGTGCGTTTTGTCGCCCACCTCGATCTGCCGAAGAATATCGAGAGTTATTACCAGGAGACCGGCCGCGCCGGCCGCGATGGCGCGAGTGCCAACGCCTGGATGGCCTATGGGCTGGCCGATGTCGTCAACCAGCGGCGCATGATCGACGACGGCGGTGCCGACGACGAGTTCAAACGCGCGCAGCGCGGCAAACTCGACGCGCTGCTGGCGTTGTCCGAAGCACACGACTGCCGGCGGGTGCGCCTGCTGGATTATTTCGGCGAAGCCAGCGCACCCTGCGGCAACTGCGACAACTGCCTGGCGCCGCCGGCGACCTGGGACGCCACCGAGCCGGCACGCAAGGCGCTGAGCTGCATCCTGCGGTTTCGCCAGCAGGGCGGGATGCGCTTCGGTGCCGGCCACCTGGTCGATGTGCTGCGCGGCAAGGTCACCGACAAAACCCGCCAGTACGGCCACGAAAGCTTGAGCACTTTTGGCATCGGCGCCGAACTCAGCGAAGCGCAATGGCGCAGCGTGTTGCGCCAACTGATCGCGCTCGGTCACCTCGGCACCGAGGGTGAGTTCAACACCCTGGAGCCGGCGCCGAGCGCTCGCGCGGTGCTGCGCGGCGAGGTGCCGATCCTGCTGCGCGTGGCCGCCGCGCCAACGGCACCGGCCCGCAAGGAGCGCGGCGAGCGCAGGCGGGACGCGCGCGGTGCAGGCGGCACGCGAACCAAAGCAGCGCCGCTGCCGCTGGACGATGCGGGGCTGCTGCGCTTCGAAGCGCTGAAAGCCTGGCGCGCCGAGGTCGCCCGCGAACACAACCTGCCGGCGTACATCGTCTTCCACGACGCGGCGCTG
>JANOKR010000517.1:0-7313 GCA_031419315.1 Betaproteobacteria bacterium | reverse complement strand
TCGGGGGAAACGCACTTTTGCCGTCGATTTCCCCAGCGATCTCGGTCAGTAGTCGGTCGCGAACGATGTGCAGCCCGGCGTTGCTTCGTTTGAGGTCCCTCATGTGATGCTGGCTCAGCTTCATCAGTCGAGGAAACACCGATGCGGGTGTCGACATCGCGGAACCGAAATACGCATCGCGGATCGTCCGATTCAGTTCGCGTCCGGCCGCGTCGGTTTGAATCCGCTCGTAGGCGGCGAACAAGCGCCCGAGCCGATATGCAGCGTCGGTGTTGTGAAGATCGAGTGCCACGGTGAACTCCTTCTCGTGAGGCTGATGGATTCGACTCCAGCGGTTCAGCCACGCCTTGATGGCTGCTGCGCGCAGGTATGGGACGTTGTCTTCGCGAGTGCCTTGTGAGTTTCGAGAGGCTTGTTCCGCCTTACATCGGTTGACCGCGGCGTTCAGCAAGGTTGGTGGGTAAGGAAGACCCTCGAGGATTGCCCGAATCCACTCCCCGGCGAGACGAGGGGGCAGGTGCTTAATTTCCTCTCTGAGGCAGAGGCTCCTGAGCATGCGAAACAGCGATGGGGCAACAGGGTCACTGTCGTATCGCCGAACCAACTCGGTGTCTTTGAAGTGCTGCGCGATTCGCGGCGCCAGTTCGGCCAACGGTGCGTTCAGCCAGAAACGCACGCTGATGCGCGCCGCATTTGGTGCGAGGCCCAGGACGAAGAACCGGACATCGCGCTCGCCCACCGGCAACTGGCCGGTCTTGAGCGCGTCGAACAGCGCCTGTACTGCGCGCACACCGCGGTCGGGGTCGTCTATGTGCTCGCCGAACAGATCACCCAACAGCGTGTCGAACGCCGATGCGCGGTCGGCCCAGAAGACTGTCGATGCGTCACCGACCTGGACGCGGTTGCGCGAGTCTTTGCCGAGGAGATGATTCAACGCTGTGGTGTAGGCGAACGCGGCGCGTTGGCCGATGGGGGCGTTTTCACCCTGGCGGTCGGTCTTGCCATACGACTCGAACGCACGTGCGTTGAACGAGACGATATTTGCGCCGGAACTCTGGGCTCCCCAAACACCCTTGATCGACGAATGGAGGCGCTGAACTGGCCTGGGTACACCATCAATGAGACACACTCTATTCGGTGCTGCGTCTTCTGCGGCGACCGGTGAAGCGGCATGAACCACCGCGGGGCGCTGGCAGACCAACTCCCGATCCCCGACAAGCCTGAATGTCATCACCGGGTTGGATGCTTCGATCTCGGGCCAGGCGGGATGGGCGTGCAGCACCGACCAGTCGCCGCGGTCGAGCGCGGCGAGCACGGCGTGGATACCGGCATCCGCCTTGGTCTGCTCGGGAAGCGTCTCGATGCGCGCGCGGAATGCGGCGGCGGGCGTGATCTCGGCCTTGCCCTTTCGTTCGCGATCCAGGCCGATGACATAGGCGGCGCTGTCCCACAGCAGGTTGGCTTTGACGCCGGAGGTTTTTTTCTCGCCCTGTGACACCAGAAATGTCTGCGCACGCAGGCGCTTGCCATCGAGACTGCGTGTGTCCAGCAGTTGGTTGACGCGCCCGTCACCGTGCAGCTCGATGACAAACGCAATCTCCTTGTCTTCGAGCCCCAGGCTCGGCAGCCGCTGCGACGGATCGGGATCTTGCGACTTTCGGTCGTAGTACCGCACCAGTTCGTACAGGATCATCGTGCACCCCCATCGGCGGCAACGTCGATCACGCCTGCATTCATCTGCGCCCGAAAGAACACCGGCTGCGGGTCTGCTGGATCGGTGAAATCAAGGTCGTGCAGCATCCAGCCGAGGTCACGTGTTTCGTCGATGGGCGGGGGCTCGTTGTTGAACCCGCTGTCCAATTCGGTAACCAGTCGGAAGGCTGCTGCGAATTCACGGCAACCAAGGTAGGGCTGGTTCACACATTGCCCGCTGGCGGCGCGCCGCTCGAACATCGCGAAGAACTTTTGCGGCGGTTGTGGGTCGGCGCGATCGAGGCGAACTTCCAGGTCCGCATGGACCCGATAGGCCACGTCGCGGAGAAACAGGCCGGCGCGCTGTTGCCGGTCTTCCTCGACGTAGATCGCGAGGTCGCCCGCACCGTCGGCCATGGCCTGCTGCACGTTGCGGGTGGAGATCACCGACGCAACCTCGTTGCGCCGCAGATTGATCCAGCGGATCGGCGCCAGCACCTCGATGCGCCGCACATGCCAGCGGATTGCCGGTTTCCAGAGGATTGCTTCGAAGATCGACCGGGCAGCCGAAGGCGTGATGACGTCGTAGGACACCCGCTCGACCTTCATTTCGGGGCGGGTGAAACAGGCGTAGTCGCCGCGGATATCCAGACAGTAGGATTTCATCGTGGGGCTGCTCCAATGAAGGATCGGCAACTATTGCACGAGCGTCGCGACATCAAGCACTTGGCCCTCGGGAAGCAAGCCGTAGCGGTCGTCATAGCGCATGGAATCGGTCAGGACATACATGCCCGGCAAGACTTCCTCGACATCGCCACGCCCCTGCCATTTTTCGACCTGCTTGCGGCGCGCATTGACGGTGTAGCGTTGCAGCGCGCGCAGCAGCCAACGATCAGTGTCGCCCTTGCGAATTCTCGCGATCAGTGGCGCGATCACTGACACGGCAAGGTGGGTGTCGGGCGACGCGCTTTCGTAGGCGACGATGACACCGGCTTGGTCCTCGTCATCGACAAGGCGAAACTTCTTTGCCGCGCTGCGAAAGTTGAAAGCGAGATCGCTGTTCTCCTTCAGTTCGTTCACGATGCCGTGTTTGTCGCGGTTGTTGAAGCCGCCGTAGAAGTGCGGAAAGTAGCGCTCGAACATTTCGGGTTGCAGGTTCGGCGGCCGCGCATCGCCCAGCGTGCTGCGTGTTCCTTGAGCGCCGGACCGCAGCGAGTTCAAGGTCGCGGGGATGTCGCGCACAAAGACGACGACCTGGCCTTTGCCGCCCGGGAGCCGACCCTCACGATTGCAGCGCCCGGCGGCTTGGGCGATCGAGTCCAGTCCGGCGAGGGCGCGATAGACAACCGGAAAGTCGATGTCGACCCCGGCCTCGACGAGTTGGGTGCTGACTACGCGCAAGGGTCTCGGGTCATTGCCCGATCGCTTTGCCGCCAATCGATCCCTGATCTCGCGGATGGTGTCGGCACGATGCTGGCCGCACATCGCTGCGGACAAGTGCAGCGCGCGATCTCCCGTTGCGGCATCGAGTGCAGCCACGATTTCAGCCGCGTCCTTGCGGGTGTTGACGATCACCAGCACGCAGTCATGTAGGCCCAGGCGGGCGATCAGTTCCGGGGTCGGCAGCGGACGCTGCAGATCGACAGGCCATTCCATGTGCACGCGGTCCAGCGCGCGGTACAAGGCACCCTCGTCGTCGATGATCGGTGTCGGTTTCGGAAGCCCGCGCAGGCTTTGCCTCGGGTCGAAGCGCGGCGCATCGGTGAGCGTGGGCTGGGTGGCGGTGCACAGCAGCAGCGTGACGCCATAGTGCTTGACCAGCAGGTTCAGCGTGTCGAGGATCGGTTGCAGGAACTCCGCTGGCAGCAGTTGTGCCTCGTCCAGCACGATCACGCTGTTGGCAATGCGCAGCAGTTTTCGACAGCGCGAGGTGCGCGCGGCGAACAGCGACTCAAAGAGCTGGACGTTGGTGGTGACGATCAGCGGCGCGTCCCAGTTTTCGCAGGCCAGCCGCGTGCGCGCGGTTTCGTCACGGTCATCGGTATCGGCCTGGCTGTGGTGCTCGACGAGCTGATCCGGTCCGAAGATGGCGCCGAAAATGTCGGCGGTCTGTTCGATGATGCTGGTGTACGGAATGGCATAGATGACGCGCCGCAACCCGTGCGCCGACGCATGACGCAGCGCGAATGCAAGCGACGATAGAGTCTTGCCGCCGCCGGTGGGCACGGTGAGGGAAAACACACCCGGGGGGAGCAGCGCCTTGTCCCGGCATTGGCGCAACACAGTCGCTCTGGACTGCATCACCGGATCGTCGGCACGGCCTTGTGCTGCCACCGCGTTCGCTTTGTCGAGCAGATGCGCATCAAGCAGCGCGGCGTAGCCATCGATCGCCATGAAGCCCGCGCGCGCCGCCGCCTTGCCTTGGTTCATGAAGGTTTCGGTATCGAGGAAGTCGGCGTCCACCAGCGCCGAAAAGAGCATGCGAATCCACAATGCACAAGCCAGTGGGTTGCCCGCCCTGAAGCCCGGGATGGCGGTGACCGCTGCGCGCAGATCGAAGTGCTCGGGCAGTGCCAGGATTTGACCGTTGACGGTGGCGCAGACTGCGAGCGCTTCCTGGTACTCGCGTTTGCTGTCGGGTGCGCGGGTACCAAGCAACCGGTCATCGAGCCCGGCCGTCCAATCAGCTAGACCGGCGTGGTGGCCGGCGATCACATAGGCGAGCAGGCGTGCCGCCCGGTTGCCCGCAGGACCGAAGCGCTTCTCCAGCGTCGCCAGGGCGTGCAGCGCGCCGGCCGCCGAATGTGTCTTGTCGCTGGACGCAGGCAGCTTGCCTTCGATGTGGGCGTCGCTGACAACTCTGATGTAGTCCTGAAAGCCTTTGCGGTATTTGCCCAGGTCATGCCACAACCCGGCCAGATAAGCCCAGTCGGCGCCATAGGACTTGAACGCCGTCGAGGCCTGCTCGGCCACGGCCTGCAGATGGTCTACCAGCAGGTGCGCGCTGGAGCGTCCCGTCTCAGCGTCGACGCGCGTGTGCGCCCAGTTTGTTTGGTCGATGTCCCGGCGCGTGTTCATTGAGTCAGATCATCGCAGCGCGCAGGCTCACCACGTGACCCTGCCGCCCAACCTTTCGACCCCCATCCTCAGACGCTCGGCCACCAGGTCCCGCAGCCCCGCCGGCCCCAAAACGTCCACCTCCGGCACATGCCGCAGGATGTCCATCGCCAGCTCGCGCGGGTCGGCGTATGGCAGGCGCAGGCGGTAGCTGCCGTCGGCATCGAATTGCCCTTGCTGCTTGGGGTGCCAGGTCTCGGCCGCCACCCAGCGTGCCCGCTCGGGCGTGAAGCGCAGTTCTGCCCATTGCACCTTGCGGCCGGCAAAGATGCCGTAGCCGGCGCCGAGCAACGCATCGAGTTCGCTCTCGGCCACGTCGATGGCGGCCTTGTCGAGCACCCGTGCGCTGCGGATCGCATCGACCGCAAAGCTGCGCAGCCCACGCCGCAGATGACACCAAGCGTCGAGGTACCAGTTGTCGCGGTAGTGAATCAGGCGCTGCGGGCTGACTTCCCGCTGCCGCACCTCGTCGCGCCCGCGGCCGTGGTACTCGATGCTGACGCGCTTGCGCCGCAGCAGCGCCGAGCCCACCGCCTGGAAGTGCGGCAGTTGCACCTTGCGCGCGCCGACGGTCTGGACGTGGATGCGCCGCGCGACCTCGGCGCCGGCATCGGCCGCACTGCCCAGCAGTTGGCCCAGCCGCGCCGTCAACGGTGCGATATGCGGGCCGAGCAGGCCGCCGCTGTCCAGATGGGCCAGCAGGTGCTGCATCGTCAGCAGGGCGTGGATTTCTTCGGCGGTGAACCACAGGCCGGGCAGCTCGTACTGGGTGCCTGGCAGTCGGGAGCCGGCATCCAGGCGCCAGCCCTGGTGCGTGCGGTCCCACTTGACCGGGGCGTTCATGCGGTCGCGCAGGTGCGCGATATCGCGCTTGAGCGTGGCCGGCGAGATACCCAGCTCGGCCAGCAGCAAGGCCCTGCTGACACACCGGCCGGCATCGAGATAGCTCTTCAGCCGATACAGCCGCTCTGCCTGCGCCATGCGCTTCGATCCCCCTGGGGCAGGAGTCTATGGTCGTCGCAGCCGCTGCGGCGCCATTCGGCTGGCATCCACACCCGCGCCGACGAGCGATTCGCAGAGCTGCTGATCGAGCAGCAGATTTGCCGCCATCAGCGCCGCCGCCGGCGCGGTCTGGATGCCGTAGCCGCCTTGTCCGGCGAGCCAGAAAAAGCCGTCGGCATCGGGGTCGAAGCCGATCACCAGTTCACCGTCGGGCGCAAAGGTGCGCAGGCCGGCCCAGGTGCGCGCGGGGCGGCGGATCGTCATCGTGGTCGCGGCTTCGATGCCGGCGATGCCGGTGGCGATGTCGATTTCCTCGGGCTGCACATCGTGGGCTTGGGCGGCGTCGGCGTTGCCCGGTGAGCCGAGCAGCCGCCCGGCGTCGGGCTTGAAGTACCAGCCGTCGCCCAGGGTGCCGACGGTCGGCCAGCTTTGCAGCGCTCCGGCGTCGATGTCGCCCGGCGCGTCGAAGATGAACGCGCTGCGGCGTTTGGGTTGCAGCCCGCGAGCTGCAATGCCGCAGCGCCGGGCGACGGTATCGGCCCAGGCACCGGCGGCGTTGACGATGATGCTGCTGTGCACGCTGCGGCCGTCACGCAGATCGATCTGCCAGCCGCCGCGGCCACTGCTCGCGACGCCGGGCTGGGCTTGCGCCGCGGCGACTTCGGCGTCGCACCACAGCACCGCGCCGGCCTGTTTGGCGCCGCGAAAAAAACCCTGGTGCAGCGCATGCACGTCGATATCCATCGCGCCGGTTTCGGCGATCGCGCCGATAAGGCCGGCACCGCGGATCACCGGCACGCGGCGCAGGATCTCGGCGACATCGATGAGTTCGACCTCTGAGCCCGTGGCGCGCAGTTCTTGCAGCGTCTGGTCGAGCTTCGCTGCTTCATCTTCACGCGCGAGGTACAGAACACCGCGCGGCGCGACAAGGGGCGCTTGAGCAAACCCGGCCGGCGGCTGTTCAAAAAACGCGCGGCTCGCCCGCGCCAGCGCGCGGGCTTGTGGCGGGCCGTAACTGGCCATGAACATCGCCGCGCTGCGGCCGGTGCTGTGATACCCCGGTTGGCTCTCGGCTTCGAGCAGCAGCACGCGCCGGTGTGGCGCCAGGCGGTAAGCCAGCGAAGCCCCGGCGATGCCGGCGCCGATGATGATGATGTCGAACGTTAGCTGATCACTCACGATGCAGCGCGCACCAGCATGCGCATCAGGCCGAAGCACGCATCAAGGTGCGCATCAGGCGGAAGCACGCATCAACGTGCTTTTGCCAAACAGGCTCTCGATCAGGTCAACCGCGAGCAGCGCGGTTTTGTTGCGCACATCCAGCGCCGGGTTGAGCTCCATCACGTCCAGGCTGGCGAGTCGGCCGCTGTCGGCGATCATCTCCATGCACAACTGCGCCTCGCGGTAGGTCGGCCCGCCGGGCACGGTGGTGCCGACACCGGGGGCGATCTCGGGGTCGAGGAAGTCGACATCAAAACTGACGTGCAAGTGGGTGTTGTGGT
>JANOKR010000516.1:0-2843 GCA_031419315.1 Betaproteobacteria bacterium | reverse complement strand
CACCATTGGCGGCACCAGCGTGGCGGCGCGCAACGTGATCTCGAAGAACTGGGAAGGCATCGAGATCAACACCTCGAACAACCTGGTGCAAGGCAACTACATCGGCACCGACGCCGGTGGCACCTTGAATCGGGGCAACCGTTTGGGCGACGGTGTGCAGGTGCAGGGCAGTTCGACCAATAACGCGATCGGCGGCAGCGCCGCCGGCGCCGGCAACCTGATCGCCTACAACGCCGGCAACGGCGTCAACGTCGTCAACGGTAGCGGCGACGCCGTGCTCGGCAATTCGATCCACGCCAATACGCTGCTCGGCATCAACCTCGGCTCGGCCGGGGTCACGGCGAATGACACGAACGATGCGGACACCGGCGCCAACAACATTCAGAACTTTCCCGTGCTCAGCTCGGTCGCCCTCGACGGCGCGCAGGTCGTCATCTCCGGCACGCTGAACAGCGAAGCGAGCAAGGCGTACCGGATTGAATTCTTCGCGAACACGGCCAACGACAACGAAGGCCAGCGCTACCTTGGTTTCACCACCGTCACGACGCCGGCAGGGGCGCCCTACACGGTGGGCTTCACGGCGACCTTGACGGTGTCGGTCGCGGCCGGCGAGTACATCACCGCGACCGCCACCGATCCGTCAAACAACACGTCAGAGTTCAGCGCCCAGATTCGCGCCAGCACGGGCATGGCAATCTGGGCCGACAACTCCAGCAATCCAGCGCACGCGCAATGGACCGGCAGTGGCTTCGGCACTGCTACTGCACCAAATTCGCTCGGCGAATGGACGCATATCCAGGCCGCAGAGTCGCTAACCCGCACCGAAATCATCGTTGTCGGCGTCGATGCCACCGGCATCATGCGCGGCGAGATGTGGAACGGCAGCAGCTGGGCGCCGTTCTCGTTCAACACCATCGTCGACCTCGGCACCACGGGCTACCAGAGCTTCCAGCTCGCCTACGAGCGGCAAAGCGGCGACGCGGTGCTGGTGTGGGACAACGGCACCACCGGCAGCACCAGCCTGAGTTATCGCATCTGGGACGGTGCGGCCTGGTCCGCGGCGCAGACCATCACGACGCCGGTCTCTGGCGAAGCGGTGCAGATGCGCCTGGCGGCGGACCCGAACAGCGACGCGATGATTCTGGCCGTCACCGGCACGCCACTGGCGAATGACTATGCCCTGGTCTGGAACGGCTCGAGCTGGGGCAATTCGGTGACCTTGGATAGCAGCTCGGGCAGTGACGGTACCGAGATTCACGTCGCCTACGAGGCCCACAGTGGACAGGGACTGGTCGTCTACGACGCCGACGGCAGCAGCAATGCGATCATGTATCGCAGCTGGGACGGCACGAGTTGGAGTGCGCAGCAATCGCTCAGCGCGCCGGCCGGCGTGGCCGCAGGCAGCGACGTGAACTTTGCTGTTCTTGCCGCCGACCCGAACAGCAACCGGATCGCGCTGGGGGTGGTTGCCGAGCCCGAAATCTGGCTCGCGGTGTGGGACGGAAGCGCTTGGACCAGCACCCTGACCGCCACCACGTCGGCCGGGTCCACGACCCACCTCAACGTCGCGCTCGCCTTCGAACATGATTCGGGGGACCTGCTCGCGGCGTATGGCAAGAGCGGCAGCAACTTCGTCGCCTATCGCAGCTGGACGAGTGCTGGCGGTTGGTCGGCAGAGACCGCGAGCAACGCGAATCTCGACCTCGGCGCAACGGCGCAGTCGCTGACGCTGGCGGCCGATCCGAACTCGAGCCAACTCATGCTTGCCAGCCGCGACGGCAGCGATGACGTGCGCTACGCGCTGTGGACCGGTTCCGCCTGGAGCACGGCGCTGGCCGACTCGACCGGGAACGCTGGCGGTGCCTACGCGATGCCGATGGCTTTTGTCTGGTACGACAACAACCGCACGCCGGTCATCGGCACCAGCGGCTTGTCGGTGGGCGAGAACACCACACTCGCCGGCACCGCGGCGGCCGGCGATGCCGATGGCGATGCGCGCAGCTACGCGATCATCGGCGGCGCCGACCAGGCGCTGTTCTCGATCAACAGCACGACGGGTGTGCTGACCTTTAACGCGGCCCCCAACTTCGAGATCCCTACCGATGCCGGCGGCAACAACGTCTACGACGTGACTGTCCAGGTGGCTGATGGCAACGGCGGTACCGACAGCCAGCCGGTTGCCGTCACCGTCACCAACGTCAACGAGGCGCCGGTGATTGCGACCACCGGCGCCACGCTTGGCTACACCGAAAACGACGCTGCCACCGCCGTCGACAGCGGCCTCTCGGTGAGCGATGTTGACAATGCCAACCTGGCCAGCGCCACGGTGACGATCTCGGCGGGCTTCGCCAGCGGCCAGGACACGCTGGCCTTCACCAACCAGAGCGGCATCACCGGCAACTGGAACTCGGGCACCGGCGTGCTGACGCTGAGCGGCAGCGCGACCGTGGCGCAGTACCAGACGGCGCTGCGCAGCATCACCTACGTCAACAGCTCGGAGAACCCCGGCACGACGACGCGCACGGTGTCCTTTGTCGTCAACGACGGCGCAGCCAACAGCAACAACGCCACGCGCGACATCAGCGTCACGGCCGTCAACGATGTGCCGGTCATCACGAGCAACGGCGGGGCTGCCACGGCCGGCGTCAACGCGGCTGAGAACCAGACTGCGGTCACGACGGTGACCAGCGCCGATGCCGACGGCGGCGCCGCTGCGTATTCGATCATCGGCGGCGCTGACCAGGCGCTGTTCTCGATCAACAGCACAACGGGTGTGCTGACCTTTACTGCAGCGCCAAACTTCGAAGCTCCGATTGACGCTGGCGGCAACAACGTCTACGACC
>JANOKR010000515.1:0-10463 GCA_031419315.1 Betaproteobacteria bacterium | reverse complement strand
GCCGCTCGATCCACGCGGCTCCCCCGAAATTCGAAGAGCTTTCGCCCTCGGTCGAGCTGCTCGAAACCGGCATCAAGGTGATTGACCTGATTTGCCCGTTCGCCAAGGGCGGCAAGATCGGCCTGTTCGGTGGCGCCGGTGTGGGCAAGACCGTGAACATGATGGAGCTCATCAACAACATCGCGAAGAAGCACTCGGGCCTGTCGGTGTTCGCCGGCGTCGGCGAGCGCACGCGCGAGGGCAACGACTTCTATCACGAGATGGAAGAGTCGAAGGTGCTCGACAAGGTCGCGATGGTGTTCGGCCAAATGAACGAGCCGCCGGGCAATCGCCTGCGCGTCGCGCTCACCGGCCTTACGATGGCGGAGTTCTTCCGTGATGAAGGCCGCGACGTGCTGCTCTTTATCGACAACATTTACCGTTTCACCCTGGCTGGCACCGAAGTATCGGCGCTGCTCGGCCGCATGCCGTCGGCGGTGGGCTACCAGCCGACGCTGGCCGAGGAAATGGGCCGATTGCAAGAGCGCATCACGTCGACGAAGGTCGGCTCGATCACCTTGATCCAGGCCGTCTACGTGCCCGCCGACGACCTGACCGACCCGTCACCGGCGACGACCTTCGCCCACCTGGACGCCACCGTCGTGCTGAGCCGCGATATCGCTTCGCTGGGCATCTACCCGGCGGTCGATCCGCTGGACAGCAACAGCCGCCAGGTCGACCCCAACGTCGTCGGCCAGGAGCATTACGACACCACGCGGGCGGTGCAGCAGACCCTGCAGCGCTACAAGGAACTGCGCGACATCATCGCGATCCTGGGCATGGACGAACTGTCGCCCGAGGACAAGCTCGCGGTGGCCCGCGCGCGCAAGATCCAGCGTTTCCTGAGCCAGCCTTTCCACGTCGCCGAAGTCTTCACCGGCTCACCCGGCAAATACGTGACGCTGAAAGAAACCATCCGCGGTTTCAAGATGATCGTCGCCGGCGAATGTGACCACCTGCCCGAGCAGGCGTTTTATATGGTCGGGACCATCGACGAGGCCTTCGAGAAGGCCAAGAAGCTGCAGTAAGCGGCGCGACCTTAACGAGACACCTGATGGCCACTCTCCACGTCGACGTCGTCTCCGCCGAAGCGAACATCTTCTCGGGCGAGGCGACCTTTGTCGCGCTGCCCGGCGAGATGGGCGAGCTCGGCATCTATCCGCGCCACACGCCGCTGATCACGCGCATCAAACCCGGTGCGGTGCGCATCATTCGCGCCGACAACGGCGAAGAAGAATTTGTCTTCGTTGCCGGCGGCATCCTCGAAGTCCAGCCGGGCACGGTGACGGTGCTGGCCGATACCGCGATCCGCGGCCACGACCTTGACGAAGCCAAGGCGCTTGAAGCCCAGAAGCTCGCCGAAGAAGCGATGAAAAACGCCAAGACCGATATCGACTTCGCCTCGGCGCAAGGCGAGTTTGCGGCAATGGCGGCGCAGTTGGCGGCGATCCAGAAGCTGCGCAAGAAGTAAACCGCGCTGGCGCTGCTTTGACCCGGCTCCAGCCGGGATGAGCGGCTCAAGCCGGCCGGCGCACCAAGCCCGCGGCGTAGGCGACGATGACACTCATCACGAGCATCTCGCCGCCGTCTTCAACGACGCCCAGGCCGCGAAAGCCCAGCCGAGCGACGATCGAGTGCAGCAGGTCAACGCCGACACCAAAAAACACCAGGCCCGCAAAAAGCAGCAGCAGCGCCTTGTGCGGCTGCATCTGCGGCACCGGCATGAACCTGCGCAGCGCGATGACCACGCCGACGCAGACTGACGCGGCAGCCGCAAAAAAGAGCACCTGTCCCAGGTCTTTCGCCTTGGCGCCGAAGGCCGCCCCGATGACACCCTGCGCAGCAAACCAGGCCCCGGCCCGTTCGTGGAAGCCCATCGCGTCGTCGAGCAGCACATAGGCAAATACAAAGCTCCACAGCCAAAACCAGCGGTCGCGCAGCACCACGGCAGCACGGGCCAGCAGCAATGCGATCCAGAGCTCCTTGAGGTACTGGAACATCTCGGCATAACCGCCGTCATGGCTGATGTCCAGAGCCAACCCGCCGCCGTAAACTTTGCGGTACACATGCAGGGCCAGGAAGGCGAGGTCAGCCGCGAGCAGGAGCCACAACCACTGCCGGTCGGCGGTCTGCAGACCGTGCTGCATGGTGGACCAAACGGCATCGCCGCCCGTCGTCGTCATACGGCGACGCGAATTCGAAATCGAGATTGCCGACAGCATAGGCGGTGATCATCTGTGGTCGACCTTGGCCGGGCAATCCCGGATTCACGGGTCTAACGGGTCTAACGGGTCTATCGGGTCCGATCGGCTGCAAGGTCGCGCACACTAGCCTGCCGCGGCCGGATTTCGCCCTCGGACGGTCAACCCCATAGCGTGGAGTCAAACATCCCATGGAAGTCAAACTCGACAAACGTTACCCACTTGATGTCAGCGCCGAGCAGGCCTGGGCCGTGCTCCGCGACATCCGCGCGGTGGCGGGCTGCATGCCCGGCGCGGCGATCACCGAACAGATCGACGAGACCCACTTCAAGGGCACCGTGAACAGCCGCGTCGGCCCGGCGTCGATGAAGTTTGGTGGCGACATCGAAGTCCTGGGCCTCGATGCCGCGGCACGCTCGTTGCAGCTCTTGGGCAAGGGCGCCGACCGTGGCGGCTCGTCGGCGTCGATGAATCTTGCGGCGCATCTCGAAGCCGGCGAGACCGCCACCAGCTCGGTGCTGGTCGGGCAGGCCACGGTCATCGTCAGCGGCAAGCTGGCGCAGTTTGGCAGCCGCTTGTTGGTACCGGTGTCGGACGCCATGCTGGCGCAGTTTGCCGACAACTTTCGCGCTGCGGTGGCCGCGGTAGCCGCGACTGCGCTGACGCCGGGCGCCACCGCCGCGAACGCAGCTTCATCCGCGCCGGCAACCGCTGCAGCGTCCGCACCCGCACCTGCACCCGCACCCGCACCCGCCAACGAACTCAACGCACTGGCCCTGATGTGGACCGTCTTCAAGGCCTGGCTCGCCGGCCTGTTTGGCAAGCGCCCCTGAGGGCCGCCGGGCCCGCGCCGCGGCAGCGGCGGCGCTGGCCCGCCAGCAAGATCAGTACAGGAAGATCGGGTTGATGATCGCCTGCACGGCGCCCGTCACACGCGAGGGCCCGAGCGTGAACAGGCCTTCATAGACCTTGTCGTTCACGGCCTGGTCACTGACCACGTTTTCCAGGATGAAGATGCCGTGCTGCGTGAGCAGGATCTGGTGCACGTGGAAGACCTTCGACGGTACTTCGAAGGGCAGCACCTCAAGACCCCAGGTGTCGGCACCGACCATCGCCACGCCGAGCGAGGCCAGGTAGTGCGCGCCCTCGATCCCCAAACCCGGCTCGACGCTGCCATATCGTTTGTCGTCCTTGCCGATGAGCTGGGTCCAGCCGGTGTGGAAGATGACCACGTCGCCCTTGCCGATCTTCATATTGCCCTGGCGCGCGAGCGCGGCGTCAATCTCCTTCTTGTTGAACGCGGTGCCTTCGGGCACCGGGCTCTTGCCGGTCAGCGCGACCATGTCCAGGATCACGCCGCGGGTGGCGATCGCGGGCACGGTTTCGATGCCGTATTTCTGCAAGCCGCCGGCGGTGACGAAGTCCGCCCCCTTGCGGCAGTTGTAGTACGTGCCGTCGATGCCGATATGGCCGAGGCCGTCGAGCTGGCTGCCGATGCCGACCCAGCCCATGATGATGTCGTCGTTGTAGTTGGTCTTGGTCTCGCCGAGTGTCTTGCCGTACTCCTGGCCCGGCTGCAGCACCGTCACGGAAAAGGTGCGCGGCGGGAAGGCCGGGGTCTTGCTGTTGGTCTCGATGCCCATGCGCATCGCCTTGCCCTGCTTGACCAGCTTGGCTGCTGCCAGGGTGTTGGCGTTGGTGATGTTGTTCAGCGCGCCGGCCTGGTCGTCGGCGCCGTATTTGGATTTGTGGCAGCTCTCGTAGGGCTGTGCCGATGCCGCCGCGGCGGCCGTGATCAGCGCCGTGGCCACGGCGGCGAAAGAAATCCGGGTTTTCATTTTTCGATCTCCTCTGGGTGGGTCCGGGGCTGTCATACCCATGCGCATGCAGCCGGACCGGCTCCACATACGCACATCAAAATCAGGCTCAAACGGCCTCGCGCAGCGGCCGTTTCATCAGTTTGCCGTTGGCATTGCGCGGCAGCGGCTCGCTGCGCAGCGACCAGCGCTCGGGCACCTTGTAGTCGGCCAGGCGTTGGGCACAAAAGGCCTTCAAGTCGTCCCCACTGACGCTGATCTTGACGCTGGCCTTGATAGTCACGAAGGCCATCACGCGCTCGCCCAGCACCGGGCAGGCGTAAGCGACGATCGCCGCTTCGATCACTGCCGGGTGCTGCACCAGCACGGCTTCGACTTCGCTTGAAAATACCTTGTAGCCGCCGCGGTTGATGACATCCTTGATGCGGTCGAGCACCTGCACAAAACCGTCTTCATCAATGCAGCCGAGGTCGCCGGAACGCCAGAACCCGGCGCTGAAATTCTCAAGTGTGGCCTGCGGGTTGTTCCAGTAACCCTTGACCACCATCGGGCCGCCGATGTGGATCTCGCCGGTCTCGCCGGCCGGCAGCACGCAGCCATCGCCGTCGACGATGCGCAGTTCGCCGCAGGGCACTGCGACGCCGACCGACTCGGGGTGCGAGGCGGTGCCGCCGGCCGGCATCACCGTCGCCGGTGATGTGGTCTCGGTGGCGCCGTAACAGTTGAGCAGGGTCAGCGCCGGCAAGGCCGTGGCCAGCGCGGCGATCGTTGCCTGCGCCATCGGGGCGCCGCCATAGGCACCGACGCGCCAGGCAGAGAGACCGTGCGCGGCGAAGTTGTCTTGCAGCAGGCAGAGCTGGTACATCGCCGGCACCATCAGCGTGTGGGTGATCTTTTCGCGCGCCGCGAGTTGCAAAAATGCGCTGGCCTTGAAGCCGTCCAGCAAGACCAGCGTGCCGGCGCAACGCAGCATCGTGTGCATCTGCGCGACGAGGCCGGTGACATGCGACAGCGGCACCGCGACCAGGCTGCGATCCGACGCACCCAGCGCCATGCAGGCCTGATAGTGCATCGCCGAGTGCACGATATTGAAGTGGGTGAGCATCGCGCCCTTGGGCCGGCCGGTGGTGCCCGAGGTGTAGAGGATGACGGCGGTATCTTCTTCGTCGACCAACACCGGGGCTGGCGGCGCGGCGTGGGCCGCGTGGGTGCCCGCGTGCTTGCCCGCGTGCTTGCCCGCGATTGTGGCCAGAGCGGCAAACCCGCTCACCAGCAAGCGCGCCAGCCCGGCCGGCAGCAGCGGCTCGAGGATGTCTTCGCTGATCGCCAGCATCGCGCCCGACTGCGTGGCGACATAGTCGACCTCGGGCGCGGCGCTGCGCACCGATAGCGGCACCGCTACCGCACCCAACTGCGCCAGCGCGCAGGCGGCGATGACAAATTCAGCGCCGTTGCCGAGCAGCAGCAGGACGCGGTCACCACGCTGCACACCCAGCTTTTGCAGGCCGGCCGCAGTGGCGCCGACGACTGCAGCCAGCGAGCGCCAGGTTTCGCGACGCTCGCCGCTGATCAACGCTTCGTGATCCGGGTGCTGCAGCGCGGCCTGTTCGAGCAGCGCATGCACGCTGCGTGGTCGCTGCTCGAAGCAGCGCACGACCCGGTCGCCAAAGTGCGCCTCGTTTTGCATCGCCGGCGCAGCCGGCCAATGCTTCAGTTGCGGCGGGTGCGGCAGCGCAGACATAGCGGACATCACACCATGGTGGCGACGGGCGTGGCCGCTGCGACCGTGGTGGCGATCGCATTCGCACCGCGCTCGATGGTGTACTGGCGCACAAACAGCGCCGCGCCATGGTGCACGTCGGACTGCGAGATGAGCACCGCCAGCGTCGTGCCTTGCAGGGCGTGGATGACTTCGGCCAGGCGCTGGGCGAGCGCCGGTGCGACACCTTCGAAGGGCTCGTCGAGCAGCAGCAGCCTGGTGCCGACGGCGAGCGCGCGCGCCAGCGCGACGAGTTTTTGCTGGCCGCCCGACAGCAGCAGCGCACGCCGGTCCTTCATCTGCTCGACTTCGGGCAGCAGCCGGTAGGCCAGCGCCAGCCGCTCGGCGCGCTGCAGCCGACCACCGCTGACCCACACCGGCAGCAGGATGTTTTCTTCCACCGTCAACTGCGGCACCAGGCCGCGGTCTTCGGGCATATAGCCGATGCCCAAGCCCGCGCGGGCATGGCGCGGCAGGCTGGCCAAGCTGCTGCCGGCAAAGTTGATTTCGCCGCCGGTGGCCGGCAGATGGCCCATCACCGCGCGCATGAAACTCGTCTTGCCGGCACCGTTGCGCCCGACCAGGCAGACCATCTCGCCTTCGTCGACATGCAGCGACAGGTCGCGCAGCGCCGGCATCGCCTGGATCGTGGCGGCGAGGTGGGTCACCCGGAGCAGTGTGCTCACGACTTCGTCCCCGCGACGGCACCGCCGGTCACATAGCGCTGCACATCAGCGTCCGCCAGCACCTGCGCCGGTGTGCCGTCGGCGATGACTCGGCCGCTGTAGAAGGCCAGCACACGCTCGGAAAATTCGGCCACGATGTCCATATCGTGTTCGATGAAAACGACGGTCGCGGCTTCGCCGGCCAAGGCCTCCATGACCCGCCGCATGGCGGTGAATTTTTCGTCGGCGCTGACCCCCGAGGTCGGCTCGTCGAGCAGCAACAGCTTGGGCCGACGTGCCAGTGCGAGCGCGATATCGAGCACTTTGCGCACGCCGCCGGCCAGCTCTGACACCGGCCGCTGCGCATCGGCGCCGAGGCCGAAGCGCTGCATCAACTCGTCAGCGCGGCGGCGCGACGCGGCGCTGTCGGCAGCACGCCAGAGTGACGGGGCCCCTTCGACTGCAGCCACCGCAACCAGCAGGTTGTCGAACACGCTCAGCTCCAGGCACAACTGCGGGATCTGGAACGACCGACAGATGCCCAGGCGCGCGATGCTGCGGTGGTCCAGCCGCGTGATGTCCTGGCCTTCGAGCTGGATCTGACCACTGTCGGGTTTGAGGTAACCCGTGACCATATTGACGAAGGTCGTCTTGCCGGCACCGTTGCTGCCGATGACTGACAGACGCTGCCCGGCGGGCACCTCGATATCAATGGCGTCGGCGGCAACCACCGCGCCAAAACGTTTGTTCAGCCCGCGTGCCGACAGCAGCGGCGCGGTCATTTTGATTTCCTCTTGCCGGCCCACAGCGAGCCGATGCCGTCGGGTCGGAAGAGGATCACGAGCAGCAAAAACGCACCCAATGCGAGTTGCCAGGTGTTGGGGAAATACAGGTTCGAAAACGAGCGCACGATCTCAAGTAACAGCGAAGCGACAAAGACCGCGGCGACGCTGGTGTGGCCGGCGAGCACGGCAACAAAAACAAACTCGCCGCTGGTCGTCCAGTTGCTGAAATTGGGCTCGACATGGCCGAGCACCAACGCAGTGATCGCGCCACCCATGCCGCCGAGCACGCTGCACAGCACGAAGCTGGTGGCCAGCGAGGCTTTCGCCGACGCACCAAGGTATTCGACGCGCAGTGCGTTGCCACGCACCGCCTGCGCGATGAGGCCGGCCACCGAGCGGTTGTAGACCGTCACGCCCCAGGCCGCGAGGCCGCCGAGCACGACGGTCAGCGCGTAGAGCACGAAGTCGCTGCGGCCAGCGGGCAAGGCCGCGCCAAACAGTGTCGGCTTGGCCACCGTGATGCCATCACTGCCACCCATCGCGCCGGATTTCGACAACAGGCCGAAGAGCACCATCGACAGCGCCAGCGTCAGCATCGCGAAGAAGATGCCGCGGTAACGCGCCAGCAGCGGCGCGAAGACTGCGGCGCAGAGGCCCGCGGCGACGGTGCCCAGCAGCACCCGCAGCACCGCGTCGGTGAGGCCAAAAGCCTGCGGCGTGAGTGCGGCGACATAAGCGCCGATCGCGAAGAACATGCCCTGGCCAAAACTCGCGCCGCCGCCGCGCATGAGCACGAAGATGCCGAGCACGGCGAGGCCGTTGGACGCAGCCATCGTGGCCAGGAAGAGAAACCATTTTGGCGCCACGGCGCCAACGCCAAGCAGGGCCAGCGCGACGGCCGCGGCGAAGAGCAGCGAACGCAGCATCAGATCAGCCTCGCTTTGACACTCTGGAACAAACCTTCGGGCTTGAAGATCAGCACTCCGGCCATCACCAGGTAGATGCTGAAGAGTTCGATCTCGGGCATCAGGTGGACGGATGCCGAGCGGGCCAGCCCGACGATGAGTGCGCCGATCGCCGCGCCTTCGATGCTGCCCAGGCCGCCGATGATGATGACCGCGAAGCTGACCACGATCACGCTGACCGAAAGCCCCGGCTGCACCGAAATCATCGGCGCCGTAAACGCGCCGCCGATGGCGCCGAGAAAGACGCCGATCGTGAAAGCGATGGCGTAGACCCGCTGCACATTGACCCCCATGCTCGCGCTCATCTCCGGGTTGTGGATCACGGCCAGCACGATCTTGCCGCCGGTGGTGCGGTTCAGGCCGAACCAGGTCGCAACACCGCAGACCAGCGCCAGCACCATCAGCAGCAGGTCATAACCGACGACGCGCATGCCACCCGGCAAGGACACATTGCCGAACATCGAGTAGGGGCCGGAGACGAAGTACGGGTTGACACCCCAGACCAGCTTGGTGACATCTTCAAGCATCAAGAACAGCGCGTAGGTCACCAGCAGCAGGAGCACCTCGTCGCGGCCGTAGAAGCGCGACAGCAGTCCACGCTCGAGCAGCGGGCCGACAGCCACCGCGACGCCTAAGGCGGCGAACAACATCGCCACCAGCGCGAAGCCGGGGGCCAGGCCGAGCGACACTGTCAGCGCCACCGCGCTCGCTGCCGCGTAGGCGCCGAGTGCGTAGACGCTGCCATGCGCGATGTTCAGGATCTTCAAGACCCCGAACACCAGCGTCAGGCCGAGCGAGACGATGAACAACCACGAGGCATACGTGATCGCATCGACGATGATCGTCGCGGCTTGGGCCAAAAGTCTGCCTCCGGGTGTTGGTCTTGTTCGCGCGAACTTGCGGCTGTCGCGATGCAACGGCGTCGCTTCAGCCAGGCCCGGTCAGTCGCACTTCGCGCCGGTGAACCCGGCCTTGATCCAGTCCAGGCTCTTGACATTCGGCGGCGGGTTCACGCAGTCGGCCTTGAAGGTCATGATGTCGGTGGCGATCACGCGCTTGGCCGCGGCGTCGTAGCGGGTGCGGCCGATAGCGGTGTCCTGCACTGCTTGCTGGCCGCCGCCCAGGGCCATGCGGATCGTGCCCGCCGGGGTATCCCAGCTCGAAGCGCGCAGCGCGTCGGCCATCTCTTCGGCGCTCGGTTTTTTGCCGCCGTTTTTGACCATCGCTCTTTCGATCGCGAGCTTGACGCCGAGGAAGGCCTGCGTGATCCGGTAACCCGCCTGCACCGGTTGCACGCCGTGCATCTTTTGGTATTCGGCCTGGAACCAATCGTTCAACGGATTTTTCGCCGACAGGATGCCGTAGGCGCCACGCGCGCCGAGCACGGTGCCGTTGGGCACCTTGTCGAGCAGCCCCGGCAGCACATGGTCGCCAGCGCTGAGCACGAGCGTGGTGTCCTTGAACAACTCGCGCGCACCGGCCTGTAGGATGAAGGCCTGCAGGTCACCGCCCCACAGGCTGGAGTACGTCAGCGTGGCCGGTTTGCTGGCCAGCGCCGAGACTTCGGTGCCGTACTGGCCGGCGCCAAATTTGGGCAGCAGGTCGATGCCGGGTTTGGCCGCGGGCAGCAGTTGCGCCATGCTGGCCAGAAAGTCGGCGCGTGAATCCTGGCCCCAGGCGTAATCCTGGTTGATCAGGTTGAAGCTGTCGGCCTTGATATTCTTGGCCTTCAGATATCGCGCCAGCGAAATGTTGTCCATCGCCGCATGCGAGGCGGTGCGGAAGACATATTTCGGGCTCGCATCTTCAAAGATGCGCGGCGTGCCGCAGTCCATCAGGACCAAAAATTTCTTCAACTCCTCGGCCGCCGGGGCCACCGCCAGGCAGTCGCCCGAGCCGATGTAGCCGATGATCGCGTCGACCTCTTCGCGCTGGTAGAGGTTGCGCATTTCCTGTACCTGCTTGGCCGCGCCGCCGGCTTCGTCGACGAGCACCATCTCGATCTTCAGGCCACCAAAACCGACCCGGTTGTAGGGCGCCGGCGCGCTGCCTTTGTTGAACTGCTCGACCATCAACTTCGCGCCGTTGGCCGCGGGCACGCCGAAGCTCTCGGCCGCCGGGCCGGACAAGAATGTCACGACACCGACTTTGAATACGCTCTGCTGCGCGAAGGTGGCGCCACAGACAAGCAGCGCCGCGCTGGCGACCAGGGTGGGCAGGTACTTCTGGACT
>JANOKR010000514.1:0-2369 GCA_031419315.1 Betaproteobacteria bacterium | reverse complement strand
AGGATCAACTCGTTGTACGGGATGCCCAGGGTCTCGGCCATGATGAAAGCCGCCGCGCCCATGATCGGCGGCGTGACCTGCCCGCCGCAGGCGGCCGAGGCTTCCACCGCACCGGCAAAACGCGGCGAGAAACCGACCTTCTTCATCAGCGGGATGGTCATCACGCCGGTGGTCACGGTGTTCGCGATGGCCGAGCCCGAGATCATGCCGAAGAGGCCAGAGGTCACGACACAGACCTTGGCCGGCCCGCCAGAAAACCGTCCGGCGGCGATCGTCGCCAGGTCGACGAACAACTGCGCCAGCCCGGTGAGCTGGGCCATCACGCCAAACAGCACGTAGTGGAAGACGAAGGTCGCGACGACGCCGACGGCGATGCCGTAGATGCCTTCGGTGCCCTTGTAGAGATAGGCCACGATGCGCGGCACGCTGTAGCCGCGGTGCGCCAGGTCACCCGGCAGGTAGGGGCCGAAGAGGCCGTAGAGCACGGTGGCCACCGCGAGCAGCGGCAAAAAGATGCCCATCGTGCGGCGTGTCGCTTCGATGACCATCGCCACCGCGATGACACCGAACATCAGGTCCAGCGGCGAATGCTGGCCCGGGCGCTGGATGAAGATGTCGTCGAAGAAGACCAGCAGGTAGAGCGAAAAGCTCGCTGCCAGCACGGCAAAAGTCCAATCGCGCAATGGGATGTGGCTGTGGCTGCCGTCATAACGCGCCAGCGGCAGCGACAGCGCCGCGATCGCCAGCAGCACGCCGCCAAAGGCCAGCTTCGCGGCCAGCGGCGTGCTGTCGTTGAAGGACTGCACGAGGCTCCAGCCGAGGACCAGATAAAACGCCGCGAGGCCAGCCGAGACCGTCCATTCCCAATGCCCGGGCAAGCGTTTTTGACGCGGGAAGACCAGGAAACACAAGCCCAGCACGACGCTCAAATGGATCGCCCGGTGGGCGATCTCGTTTTGCAGCCCGAAGCCGGCGGTGTAGTAGTGCCAGGCCGACAGCCCGACTGCGATCACGGTCACGATGAATGCCGAAATGCCGGCGAGCCGGCGGAAGCTCGACTCGGGGTCGAACTGCTCGATCAGGCGATCGACTTCGTCCTGCGAAACCTCGCTGCGCATCAGACCGCGGGCACTTCGACTGCCGGCACTTCGACGGTTTCGAAGCCGGCCGGCATCACGACTTCGAGCATCTCGATATCGGCGCTGTGGCCAACCTCGCGGTGCCGGATGCCCGGTGGCTGGTGCACGCACGACCCGGCTTCGAGGCGCACGACCCCCTGGCCTTCGTATTCGAACTCGATCCAGCCCTTGAGCACATAAACGAGCTGGAACGTCGTGTGGTGCAGGTGCGGCTGGCTGGAGAATTCGGTGCCCGCCGCGGCGCGGATGACATGCGCGTCGACGCGCCCGGCGGTGGCGCCTTTCAGCCCCAGATCGCGGTACTCATAAAACGAGCGCAGGCCGCGGTCGAACTGCGCAGCGTCGGCGTGGCTGACGACAAATCCTTGCGTGGTCATATCGATTCCTTGAACGGGCAACCCAGCGCCCGCAGCTCGATCGCGTGCGGGCTCAGGACGGCCAGCAGCAGGGCTGAGCCTTCGAGCATCAAGCGCATGCGCTGCGCCGGCAGCGGCCGCACGACGAGTGGGTCGACGCGGCGTTGCAGCGTGAGCCGCCAGCCGCTGAGGTCATGGGTTAGCTGTTCACCCGGGCCGGCAGCATGCGGCAGGCCGTAACCCTGGCCATCGAAGCGTTCTTCGACAAGTACCGCATGCGGCCGGAACTGGTAGCGGTCGATCACCGTGGTGCCGAGCACCGAATGTTCAAAAGCGATGCTGATGGTGGGTGCGGCGGCGGCCAAGGGCAGGCGTTGCAGTTCACGCCCGCTGCGGTGCTCGCTGAGCACAAGTTCGCAGGCCAGCGCCGGGGTGCTGTTCAGCATCGTTGCCAGCATCGTTGCCAGCGATGGAGCCAGCAATGGGGCCAGCGACCGTGCCACCGACCGCGCCTGCGCCAGCGCGTGCATCGCCGCGCCGGCTCCTGCCGGCGGCCGTCGAGTCACTTGACCACGCCCTTTTCCTTGAAGTATTTCAGCGATCCGGGATGCATCGGCGCGGTGCCGACTGCCGTCGCGGTGCCGAGGCTGATGTTCTTGCCCTGCACATGCACCTGGCCCATGATGGCGGTGTTTTCGTAGAGCGCCTTGGTCACCTCGTAGGCGACGCTGTCGCTGATGCCGTCGTGCGCGGCCCAGACGGCCATCACGGCCAGCGTCTCGACGGCAGTGGTCTGGCCCTTGTAGGTGTTCGCCGGCAGCGGCACCTTGGCGTAGTAGGGCTGCTGGCGTTGCAGCTCGGCGATCTCGGGGCC
>JANOKR010000513.1:0-1657 GCA_031419315.1 Betaproteobacteria bacterium | reverse complement strand
GGTTTCGCCGGCGATCGTGACCTGGCGTTCCTGCATCACTTCGAGCAGCGCGCTCTGCACCTTGGCCGGCGCGCGGTTGATCTCGTCGGCGAGCAGCAGGTTGGCAAATACCGGCCCGAGCGAGGTGCCGAAGTCGCCAGTGCGCTGGTTGTAGATGCGCGTGCCGATCAGGTCGGCCGGCACCAGGTCGGGCGTGAACTGGATGCGCTTGAAGCTGCCGCGGATCGTCTTCGCGAGCGTCTTCACAGTCAGCGTCTTGGCCAGGCCCGGAACACCCTCAACGAGCAGATGGCCTTGCGCGAGCATGCCGATCATCACGCGCTCAAGAAATCGGTCTTGCCCGACAACAACCCGCTTGACCTCGTAGAGGATGCGCTCCATCAGGGTCGCGGTGGATTCTTCGTGGCTTGATGGCATCGTTGTCAGCGTCGGGTTGAACTCGGGGGGATCGGTATCGGTATCGGTATCGGTCGCGGGATCGGTAGTCGGTTCGGTAGTCGGTTCGGTGGTCGGTTCCGTGATCAGTTCGGCCGGTCGGGTATCACGAAGTCAGGTGCCAGGTGCAGCGGGAAAAGTCGCCTCAGAACGGCGGCATGCCCGCCGCCGCCGCTGCGTTTTCGATCGGCACTGCAAAGCCGATGCCGATGAAGGTGCGCTCGGTACCCGGGTTCAGGATCGCGGTCACGATGCCGACGACGTTGCCGTCCATCGTGACCAGCGGGCCGCCGGAATTGCCGGGGTTGGCGGCAGCGTCGAACTGGATCAGGTTGGTCAGCACCTTCTTGCCATCCGGGTCACGGAACTCGCGTTTCAGGCCCGAGATGACGCCGCCGCTGACACTCGGGCCGATGCCAAACGGGAAGCCGACCGCGACCACCTGGTCACCGGGTTGCAGGTCGCCGGTGGATCGCATCGTGGCCGCGTGCAGGTCGTCGGGCAGGCTCAGCGCCTTGAGCACCGCAAGGTCGTTTTCCGGCTGCACATTGATCACCGTCGCGTCGGACTCGTGGCCGTTGTGGAAGCGCACGCGCACCTTCTTCGCGCCCCAGACAACATGCAGGTTGGTCAGGATCGTGCCGTTGTCGATGATGACCACGCCGCTGCCCAGGCTGCGCTCCATCGCACGCTGCTCGGCGTTGCCCTTGCCGTCGTCGTTTTCGTCCATCATGCCGATCACCCGCACCAGTGACGGGCCGACCGCCGCGGCGGCCTTGGCATAGGGTGAAGGCAGCGGCTCTTTCTCGAGCGACTCGCGCACCGCGGCGTCGATATGTTCCTGCGTGATGAGCCGCTGGCGCGGCTGCAGCGACAGCGTCAACAACATCGCCACTGACGCCAGCGCGGCGCCGGCCAGGGCCCAGAGCGGGCCGGGATGTTGGGTGGCCAGCGCTCGCAGGCGATGCAGGCGGCGTGGCCGGGCCGCACTGGCGGTCAGCGCCGGCGCGGTGCTGTTGCTGCCATTGGTGCCATTGGTGCCGTTCGCGCGGCCTGAGGCGACGGCCGCGGCGGCGCTGGGATGCACCGAGCCCGCAGGCACCGGCGGTGACCCCGGCAGCGGGCGGCGCGAGCGGCTGTACAGCGGCGGCTTGGTCAATCGGGTCTCCACGGCGGCGGGTCACGGCGGAACGCCACAGCACGGTAGCACGGTTGCCGTGGC
>JANOKR010000512.1:0-30482 GCA_031419315.1 Betaproteobacteria bacterium | reverse complement strand
CTTCGGCTTCGGCGAAATTATTTCCAACCTCGGCCGCCCGGCCGAACACCGCGAGGTCTTCACCAAGGACGTCAAAGGCCTGTGGCCGACGAAGCAGGATTTCCAGGACGCCTGGCCAGCGGTGCTGCGCGGCACCGCGCTCGGCTCGGTGCTCGGTGTGCTGCCGGGTGGCGGCGCGCTGCTGGCCTCGTTTGCGGCCTACACGCTGGAGAAAAAATCCCGCGGCCGGGCCGACCAGGTGCCTTTTGGCCAGGGCAATATCCGCGGCGTTGCCGGCCCAGAGGCCGCCAACAATGCCGGCGCGCAGACCTCGTTCATCCCGATGCTGACGCTGGGCATCCCGCCGAATCCGGTGATGGCGCTGATGGTCGGCGCGATGACGATCAAGGGCATCCAGCCCGGCCCGCAGGTGATGACCAGCAACCCCGAACTCTTCTGGGGCCTGATCGCGTCGATGTGGGTCGGCAACCTGATGCTGATCGTGCTCAACCTGCCGCTCATCGGGATGTGGATCAAGCTGCTCACCGTGCCGTATCGATTTTTGTTCCCGGCGATCCTGAGCTTTTGCTGCATCGGCCTGTACACGCTGAACAACAACAATTTTGACGTCTTCACGGCGGCCGGTTTTGGCATCGTCGGTTATGCCTTCTACAAACTTGGCTGCGAGCCGGCGCCGTTGTTGCTCGGGTTCATCCTGGGGCCGATGATGGAAGAAAACCTGCGCCGCGCGCTGCTGCTGTCGCGCGGCGACTGGACGACCTTCATGACCCGGCCGCTGTCCGCCGGCCTGCTCATTGCGTCGGCGCTGATGATCGTCATCGTGATGCTGCCGTCGATCAAGAAGAGCCGCGAGGAGGCGTTCCACGAGGAAGCGACCTGAACGCGTCATGACCCCCCCGGCGGCGCTCGCGCCGCTGCGAGAACCTGTTTTCCGCTGGCTCTGGTTCGCCTGGTTGGCGGCGAACATGACGATGTGGATGAACGATGTCGCGGCCGCCTGGCTGATGACCACGCTCACCACCAGCCCGGTGATGGTCGCGCTGGTGCAGACCGCGTCGACACTGCCGGTTTTCCTGCTCGGCCTGCCCAGCGGCGCGATGGCCGATATCGTCGACCGGCGGCGTTATTTTGCGGCCACGCAGTTGTGGGTTTCGGTGAACGCGCTGCTGCTCGCCGGGCTGTCGCTGGCCGGGCTGCTGACCGCGCCGCTGCTGCTCGGGCTGACCTTTGTCAACGGGGTCGGCTTGGCGATGCGCTGGCCGGTTTTTGCGGCCATCGTGCCGCAGATCGTGCCGCGCGCGGAGCTGCCCGCGGCGTTGGCGCTGAACGGCATCGCGATGAACCTGTCGCGGGTGGTTGGCCCGGTGCTGGCCGGCGCGCTGATCGCTGCGGTCAGCCCGGCGGCGGTGTTTGTGCTCAATGCGCTGCTCGCGGCGGGCGCCTTCGTGATCATCCTGCGCTGGCGCTCGACGCCGAAGACCAGCGCGCTGCCGGGCGAGCGTTTTGTCGGCGCGATGCGCGTCGGCCTGAACTTTGCGTTGCAGTCACCCAGGCTCAAGGTCGTGCTGCTGCGCGTATTTTTGTTCTTCCTGCAAAGCACCGCGCTGATGGCGCTGTTGCCGCTGGTCGCGCGCGAGCTGCATGGCGGCGGGCCGGCAACCTTCACCGTGATGTTGTCCTGCCTGGGTGGCGGCGCGGTCATCGCCGCGCTGTACTTCCCGCGCTGGCGCGAGCGCTGGAGCCGCGACCGCTTTGTGCTCGTCGGCACGGTCGTGCATGCGCTGCTGTCGACGCTGATCGTCTTTCTGCCAGAGATGTGGATGGCGCTGCCGGCGATGGTCGTGCTCGGCATGGCCTGGATCTCGGTGGCCAACTCGCTGACCATCGCCGCGCAGACGGTGTTGCCCGACTGGGTGCGCGCGCGCGGCATGTCGATCTACCAGATGGCGCTGATGGGCGGTGCCGCGGCGGGCTCGCTGCTGTGGGGCCAGGTGGCCGCCTGGTTCAGCGTCGACTGGGCGGTGTTCGCCGCTGCGGTGTCCGGCGTGGTGTTGCTGCTGCTGACCAGGCGCCTGAGCATCGACGGCACCGCCGATCTCGATTTCACCCCGGTGCAGCCGATGAACGTGCCGCCGGTGGCGTTGGAGATCGATGCCGACGAAGGCCCGGTGATGGTCACCGTCGAATACCTGATCGACCCCGCCGACGCGCAAGGTTTTGCCGACGTGATGCAGCGTACCCGCCGCGCCCGGCTGCGCCAGGGCGCGCTGTCGTGGGGCCTGTTCCGCGATATCTCCGCACCGGGCCGCTACGTCGAATATTTTGTCGACGAAAGCTGGCTCGAACACCAGCGCCGGCTCGAACGCTTCACCGCCTTCGACGCCGACCTGCGCACCCGGCGATTGGCGTTTCATCGCGGCGCCGAGCCGCCGTTCACACGCCGTTATGTCGCCGACAGCCTGAGCGAGCCGCCGGACAAGGTGGCGTGAGCGGCGGCCGTTGGTCGGCAGGCGCCGCGGCGCATCAGCCCGCCGAGGCCCACAACGCGCCAAAGATGTAGGCGTTCATCGCCGCATTGAAAGCGGCGTGGGCGGCGATTGCGGGCCCGATCGAATCGCTGCGCAGGCGCAGCCACGCAAACACGGCGGCGACGCCGGCCATCAGCAACACCCAGAGCAGGCCCGAGCCGGCGAGCAACCCCCAGCCGGCGGCAGCGCCGATGAACAGGCCGTGATGACCCAGGTGCACCAGGCCGAAGACAGCAGATTCGATCGCCGTGGCGCGGCGACGGCTCATGTTTGCTTGCAGCGCGCGCTGCATCAGGCCGCGGAAAAACAGCTCTTCGCCGATCGGGCTGAAGAGCAGTCCCGGCAGCGTGAAAATCAAGTGCAAACGCAGCCGGCCCATGCCATCGGTGTCGAGCTGACGCCGGTAGTACGCCGCGATCGAAACGTACCAATGATCGCTGCCGTTGCCGTAAAGCAGGCTGCCGAGGAAGCCGCAAGCCAGGGCCAAGGTAGCGCCGACTGCGACGCCGAGCAGGTAGTCACCGGATGCGCCGGCGCGCTTCAGGCCGATCTGCCGCCGGCCCTTGGCGCCGAGCAGCACGAAGGGCGCCGCGGCCATCAGCACAAAGCTCAAGGGCAACAGCACGCGCCACGCTGTCGGGCCGAAGAGCCCGACCAAGCGCATCGCAGTGAAGAGGATCAACAGCAGCGTGACTGCGGCCAGCAGCGGGGTGTCGCGCCAGATGGGCCGCAATGGCAGCTGGGTCAGCATCGCGCGATCGTAGCCGCGCGATACTGGCGGCCGCGATCAAACACCTTCATGTCTGCACGAACACCACGATGGCCGCCCGATGAAACACCCCTTCGACTGGAGCACCGGCTACACCAGCCAGCGCTCACCCGTATTCGCCCGCAACGTCGTCTCGACTTCGCACCCGCTGGGCGCGCAGGCCGGCCTGCGCATGCTGCAAAACGGCGGCAATGCGGTCGATGCCGCGATCTCCGCGGCTGCGGTGATGACGCTCGTCGAGCCGTGCAGCAACGGCCTGGGCTCGGACATGTTCTGCATCCTCTGGGACGGCCAGCAATTGCACGGCCTCAACGCATCCGGCACCGCGCCGGCGGCGTGGACGGCGGCCTACTTCAAATCAAAGTACGGCGACGAAACGAAGACACCGCCCAAACGCGGCTGGGATTCGGTCACCGTGCCGGGTGCGGTGGCGGGCTGGGCTGCGCTGCATGCACGCTTCGGCAAGCTGCCCTTTGCCGATCTGATCGCACCGGCGATCGAGATCGCCGAGCGCGGCTCGGCGGTGCCGGTGGTCATCCAGCAGAAATGGGCCAACGCAGCGTCGCTGCCCGAGCTCACCAGCCAGCCCGGTTTTGCGCAGGCTTTTTTGCCCAACGGCCGGGCGCCCCAGGTCGGCGAGATGTTCACGCTTGCCGGCGCGGCGCGCACGCTGAAGCTGATCGCGCAGACCCGCGGCGAGGCGTTGTACCGCGGCGAGGTCGCCGCCGCGATCGAAACCTTTGCGCGCGAGCATGGCGGCGCGATGACCGCCGCCGACTTGGCCGCGTACGCGCCCGAGTGGGTGCAGCCGATCCAGAAAAACTACCGCGGCTACACGCTGCACGAGATGCCGCCCAACGGCCAGGGCATCGCCGCACTGATCGCGCTGGGCATCCTCGACAAGTTCGACCTCGCCGCGCTGCCGCTGGACGGTGTGGCTTCGCAGCATTTGCAGATCGAGGCGATGAAACTTGCTTTTGCCGATGTCTACAAATATGTCGCCGAGCCGAAGGCGATGCAACTGACGCCGGCGCAGATGCTTGACGATGCCTACCTGTCCAAACGAGCGGCACTGATCAATCCGAAGCGGGCGCAAGACTTCGGCCCCGGCCAGGCGCCGCAGGGCGGCACGATCTACCTCAGCGCCGCTGACAAGAGCGGCATGATGATCAGCTTCATCCAGAGCAACTACATGGGCTTCGGCTCGGGTGTCGTGATCCCGGGTTACGGCGTCAGCCTGCAAAACCGTGGCCATGGTTTCACGCTCGACCCGGCCAGCGACAACCTGGTGGCGCCCGGCAAAAGACCGTTCCAGACGATCATCCCGGCCTTCCTGTCCAAAGACGGCAAACCCGTGATGAGCTTCGGCGTGATGGGCGGCGACATGCAGCCGCAAGGGCATTTGCAGACCCTTGTGCGCATGCTCGACTACCGGCAGCAGCCGCAGGCCGCTTGCGACGCGCCACGCTGGCGTTACCACAACGGCCTGGTCAACGCCGAGGCCGGCTTCGACGCCGCCACCGCGCAGGGCCTGCGCGACATCGGCCACCGCGTCGAGCCCTTTGCCGACAGCTACCAGGACTACGGTGCCGGCCAGTTCATCTGGCGCCTCGACGAAGGCCGGGGTGACGCTGCGGTCGAAGGTTATGCTGCCGCCAGCGACCCGCGGCGCGACGGCCAGGCGGCGGGCTTTTAGACCGCTCGGCCGCGCCGCGGGAATGACCCTCGACAAACACCAGCGCACGACCGGCTTGGTCCTGGCGACCATCGGCGCGATCGCGTTTTCAGCCAAGGCGATCATCGTCAAGCTGGCTTATCGGCATGGGGTTGATGCGGTGACCTTGATCATGCTTCGCATGCTCTTCGCGTTGCCGCTGTTTGTAGCGCTGGCCTGGTGGGCCGGCCGCGGCCAACCCAAGCTCACCGGGCGAGATTGGCAAATCGTCGGCGCTTTGGGTTTCTGCGGTTATTACCTGGCCAGCTTTCTCGACTTTGCCGGCCTGCAGTACATCACCGCCAGCCTGGAGCGTCTGATCCTGTACCTGAACCCGACGCTGGTGATGTTGTTCGGCTGGTTGCTCTTTCAACGCCGCGTCACGCGCCAGCAGTTGCTTGCGCTGTTGGTGAGTTATCTCGGCGTGGTCCTCGTCTTCGGCCACGAGATCACGCTAGCAGGCGCCAATGTCGCGCTCGGCTCGGCACTGGTTTTTGGCAGCGCGGCGAGCTACGCGGTTTATCTGCTGTACAGCGGCCAGGTCGTCAAGCGGCTGGGCTCGCTGCGGCTCACCGGCCTGGCGACCTCGGTCGCCTGCATCTTGTGCATCGCGCAGTTTGTGCTGCTGCGCCCGATCGACGCCGCTTTCGCAGTCGCGCCGGCGGTGCTCTGGCTGAGCGTGCTCAACGCCACTTTGTGCACCTTCGTGCCGGTGCTGCTGGTGATGATGGCCATCGAGCGTGTCGGCCCGGCGGTGACGGCGCAGACCGGCATGATCGGCCCCTTGAGCACGATCCTGATGGGCGTATTGATCCTCGGCGAGCCCTTCACAGCCTGGGTCGCGGCGGGCACGGCGCTGGTGCTGATGGGCGTGGCGCTGCTCGCCCGGGGGCGCTGAATGATGACCACAAAGCAGCTGCTGCGGCAGGCCACCCGCGCCGACTTTCCCGGCCTCTACCGGGTGCGCATGGCGGTGCTCGAAAACCGCCTAACGTCAACGGTCATCGGTGAAGAGCTGTACATCGACGCGATCGAAAATACCGGCCGCGGCTGGGTCATCGAAGACGCCGGCGAGATCGTTGCCTTTGCCGTCGGCAACCGGCTCACCGGCAACATCTGGGCACTCTTTGTCGACCCGGCGCACGACCGCCGCGGTCATGGCCGGCGGCTGCACGATGTGATGGTGAGTTGGCTGTTTGCGCAAGGGCTTGCACGTCTGAACCTGAGTACCGGCATCGGCACGCGCGCGCAGCGTTTTTATGAGAGTGCCGGCTGGCAGTTCACCGGCCCGGTCGGCGACGACGAGGCCGGGTACGCGCTGCAGAATCCAGCGCTGCACAATCTGGCGCTGAGCGCACCGACAAAGAAATCCAACGCCATGGCCGAAGCCAAGATTCAATCGCGTCTGCTAGCCCTCGGCCTGACCTTGCCGCCACCGACTCAAGCGCCACCCGGGGTGGTGCTGCCGTTTGCTTTTGTGCATATCGTCGGGCGGCGCGCTTTGATCTCTGGCCACGGCCCGCAAAACGCTGACGGTTCCTTGGCGCAGCCACTGGGCAAGGTCGGGCGCGAGGTGTCGATCGAGCAGGCAGTGCTGGCCGCACGCCTGACCGGCCTGTCGATGCTGGGCAGCCTGCAGCGCGCGCTCGGCGACCTCGACCGCATCGTGGCCTGGATGCGGGTTTTTGGGATGGTCAATTCCGCACCCGGCTTCAACCGGCAGCCGACCGTGATCAACGGTTTTTCTGACCTGATCCTCGATCTGTTCGGCCCACAAGTCGGCGCGCACAGCCGCAGCGCGGTCGGCATGGCCGAGTTGCCTTTCGACATTCCTGTCGAGATCGAAGCCGAAGTTGAAATCCGCGACTGAAAGTTTTGGGGAGTCATGACCATGCTGCTCGGTCTGCGCACCGCGATCTATCCCGCCCCCGACCTCGCCGCTGCCAAGGCCTGGTATACAAATCTGCTCGGCCAGGCACCGTATTTCGACGAGCCGTTTTATGTCGGCTTCTCGGTCGGCGGGTTCGAGCTCGGCCTGCTGCCCGACGCCATACCGGGTGTGACCGGGCCGCAGCCGTTGTGGGGCGTCGAAAATATCGAAGTGAGTTTTTTGCGCTTGCTCGAACTCGGTGCAACATCGATCGAGCCCGTCACCGAGGTCGGTGGAGGCATCAAGGTCGCGGCGGTGTGCGACCCGTTTGGCAACCGCCTGGGTCTGATCTTCAACCCGGGTTTTGACCCCGAGGCGGTGCGATGAGTCCAAGGCTACCCGCACGCTGATTGCGCCAACAACCCCAACGGAGTGACCTCAGATGGATCTCGGCATTGCAGGAAAATGGGCGCTCGTCTGCGCTGCGAGCAAGGGCCTCGGCAAGGGCTGCGCGCAGGCGCTGGTGCGCGACGGTGTGAATGTGGTCATCACGGCGCGCGGCGCCGAGGTGCTTGAGGCCACCGCGGCCGAGCTGCGAGCGCTGAACCCGGCAGTGCAGGTGCTCGCAGTGGCTGGCGACATCACCACCGCGGCTGGCCGCGCGGCGGCGCTGGCGGCGGCGCCGCAGGTCGACATCCTGATCAACAACGCGGGTGGCCCGCCGCCGGGGGATTTTCGCGACTGGAGCCGCGAGACCTGGCTGGCGGCGATCGACGCCAATATGCTGACCCCGATCGAGCTCATCAAGGCGGTGGTCGACGGCATGGTCGAACGTGGTTTTGGGCGCATCGTGAATATCACCTCGGCAGCGGTGAAGGCGCCAATCGACATCCTCGGCTTGTCCAACGGCGCGCGCTCGGGGCTGACCGGTTTTGTCGCTGGTGTCGCGCGCCAGCCGCGCATCGCCTCGCGCAACGTGACCCTCAATGCGCTGCTGCCCGGGCCTTTTGATACCGACCGGCTGCGCGGCACGATGGCCGGCGCTGCCAAAAAAACCGGCCGCGATATCGAAGACCTGCTCGACGAGCGCCGCAAGTTGAACCCGACGATGCGCTTCGGCACCGCCGAAGAGTTTGGCGCGGCTTGCGCTTTTTTGTGCAGCGTGCACGCCGGCTACATCACCGGCCAGAACCTGCTGATGGACGGTGGTGCCTACCCGGGCGCGTTCTGAGCGCTCGCTGATCGCTGGCTGATCACTTGCTGCTCACTTGCCGATCAAGCGCTGGTGCCCAGCGCTTTGAGGACCGCGTCGGCGCGCGGGATCGGCTCGACTGCGCCAAAACCTTCGGTCGACAGCGCTGCTGCGACTGCGGCATAGCGGCCCGCCGCGAGCAGCGTGTCGCCGGCCACAAGGCGGGCCACAAAAGCGCCGCCAAAAGTGTCGCCGGCACCGGTGGCGTCGACCGGCTGGCAGGGGTGCGGCGCGATGGCGTGGCGCTCCTTGGCGCTTGCGACCAGTGCCCCGGCAGCACCGAGCTTCAGGGCCACGGTGTGGGCACCCTGCGCGAGGCAATGATCGACGATGGCGTCGGGGTCGCTCAGGCCGGTGATCGCGCTGATATCGTCCAGGCTCGGCAGGCAGATATCGCAGCGGCGCAGCGCGGCGGTCATGACTTCGCGCGCACGCTCGAGTGGCCACAGGCGCAGGCGCAGGTTGGTGTCGAAAGAAACCTGCACCCCCGCGCTGCGCGCGATCTCGATCGCGGTGAAGCCGGTCTCGCGGGCGCTGTCAGAGATCGCCAGCGAGATACCCGACAGGTGCAGCACCTTCGCGTTTTGAATCAGCACCTGCGGCAGGGCGTTAGGCTGCATCCGGCTGGCGGCGGAGCCTTGGCGAAAGAAGTGAAACTGGTGGCCGGCCATGCCGTGGGTCACGAGATAGATCGCGGTGTAGGCGTCGTTGTCGGTCGCGACGGCGCTGTGATCGACACCCTCGGCACGCCACAGCGCGCGCAGCGCATCGCCATGCGGGTCGGCGCCCACCGCGCTGAGATACGCTACCCGCGCACCCTGGCGCGCCGCGGCGATCGCGAAGTTGGAGCTGTCGCCACCGAATCCTTGCAGGTACAGGCGGCCGCCTTCGGCGCCGGTCTGGTTGAACTCGACCATCGGCTCGCCGAAGCTGACGATATCGGCGGCGAATGGCTTGCGGCCAATCCCTTCAGTCATCGACTTTGCGCCGCGGCGGTGTGCTGATCGTGATGCCGCCGACGATCAATACAAACGCCAGCGCGTGATAGGCCCGCGGCGTTTCGCCGAGCACCAGTGCCGAAAGCACGGCCGCGAACAGCGGCGTGAGGTTGTTGAAAAACGCGGCCATCGCCGGCCCGCCTTCGGCCAGACCCAGGCCCCAGCAGCGGTAGGCGACGATCGACGCGGCGAGCGAGACATAGAGCAGTGCCGCGATCACGCCCCAGCTCCAGCGGATCGGCGCCGCGCCGAGGGCCTGCTCGCCGGCACTGAAGAGCCCCGAGACCAGCAGGCCAAACAGAGTCTGGATCAGGAGCATGCCGGCCCAATCCCAGTCAGGCCGCAAATCGCCGCGCATGTGCGCCGGCGGGCGCGCCAGCAGCCAGCTGTAAAAGGCCCAGCCGACCGCTGCGGCAAGAATGAAAAGATCGCCCGGCACGGGTTGCACTTGCAGCAGGGTCTGCAAGGAGCCGCGCCCGATGACGAACAACACGCCGCAAAAGCCGAGCGCGGCGCCGAGCAACTGGCGTCGCGTCGGGTGCTCGCCGTAACACAGCGCACCGACGAGCAGCATCCACACCGGCATGCTCGCCGCGACGAGGGTCACATTCAAGGGCGACGAGGTCACCAGCGCCAGGTATTGCAGCGAGTTGAAAAGACCCACGCCAAGCAGGCCGACGAGCAACAGATAGCGCCAGCGCTGGGTGATGCGCGAAACCGGCAACAGCGCCCGCCAGGCCAGCGGCAACAGGATCAGTGCTGCCAGGGCCCAGCGCATCAGGTTGAGCGTTAGGGGGGGCACCTGGCCGACCATCAGGCGGCCGACGACGGCGTTGCCGGCCCACATCAGCGGCGGCAGCGTCATCAAGATGACCAGGCGCAGGTTGAGGTGCGGGGTCAGCGTCATGGCTGGTCCGCGCCGCAGTTCCAGCATTGTTCGAACGGCCCGTCGACCGTTTCGCCGCAAGCCTGGCAATGCCAGAAACGATGCGGCTGGTGTTGCAGCGCATGCAGCAAGGCCGTGGCGCGGGCATGGTCGTCGTCATCGAGCACCCAGACTTCGGGCAGCGCCTGGTCGGGCGGGATCTCGCCGGCGATGCTGCTCGTGAAATAGCGCTGCACCGACACATCGATGCCACCCTGGCGCAGCATGTCGGCCCACAGGGTGGCCAAAGCGGCGTTGGGGGCTTGGGTCAGGCGCTTCATCGGCGGGTGATGGTGCCACGACGGGCGGCGGCGGCGGCGCCGAGTCGCTACCATCCGCCGATCCAGCGCCTGTCGCCTGGCCCAGCCCCGGAGAACTTCATGACCCGTGCCATCCAGATCGCCGCCATCGGCGGCCCCGAACAAATGCAGCTCGTCGACGTCACCGTCGGCGACCCCGGCCCGGGCGAGATCCGCATCCGGCATCAGGCCTGCGGGCTGAATTTCATCGACGTCTACCACCGCACGGGCCTCTATCCGCTGAAGCTGCCGCACGGGCTGGGGATGGAAGGGGCCGGTGTTGTCGAGGCGGTGGGCGAGGGTGTCTCGCACCTGAAGTCGGGCGACCGCGCGGCCTACGCCAGCAACCCGCCGGGCAGCTACAGCGAACTGCGCGTGATGCCGGCGAAGAATGTCGTCAAGCTGCCCGACGGCATTGCTTTTGATACCGCCGCGGCGATGATGCTCAAGGGCCTGACGGCGCAGTACCTGCTCAAGCGCACGCTGCCGGTCGACGGCCTGCAAGCCGGTGACCATGTGCTCTTCCACGCCGCGGCCGGCGGTGTCGGCCTGATTGCCTGCCAATGGGCCAAGGCGCTCGGCCTGCAGCTCATCGGCACCGCGGGCGGTGCGGCCAAATGTGCACTGGCACTCGAACATGGCGCGGCGTTTGTCATCGACTACACGAGCGAAGATTTTGTCGCGCGGGTCAAGGCGATCACCGGCGGCCGTGGCGTCAAGGTCGTCTACGACTCGATCGGCAAGGACACTTTCGAGAAGAGCCTGGATTGCCTGCGGCCCTTCGGCCTGCTCGCCAGCTTCGGCAACGCCTCGGGCGCGGTGGCGCCATTTGCGCCGGCATCGCTGGGCGCCAAGGGCTCGCTGTACGTCACGCGGCAGACCCTGTTCACCCATATCAGCACGCGCGAGGCGACCCAAGCCATGGCCGACGACCTGTTCAACGTCGTCGGCAGCGGCGCGGTGAAAATCCGCATCGACCAGCGTTACCCACTGGCCGACGCGGCGCAGGCGCACCGCGACCTGGAAGGACGCAAGACCACGGGCTCGACGGTATTGATGCCCTGAGCGGCTGTGGTGCTGACCCGCTGACCCGCTGACCCGCTGACGTGCCGAGCGCCGTCAGCCAATCACGTTGAGTTCGTGCAGCGGGCGGCCGTCGATCACGCGCTGCGGCGACAACGCCGCGATCGACGGCGCGCGGTCGGCGCTGGTCTCGGCGCCGGCCACCAGCGCCGCCAGCGCGCTGCCCACCGCCGGCGCCTGCTGCATGCCGTGGCCTGAAAACCCGCAGGCCGTGAAGGCGTTCGCCCAGCCCGGCAAGGCACCGGCCAGGCCGTTGTGGTCGAAGGCATTCATCTCGTAATAACCGGCCCACGCCGAGCGCAGCCGCAGCGCTTCGAAAGCCGATACACGCGCGGCCAACGCCGGCCAGATGACGTCGTCGAAGAGGCCATGGTCGATATTGTCGAGCGCAGGCTCGTCGGGGTCGGTGGGTGCACCGGCTGAAGCGGCGCGTGGTGGTGCGCCGCAGATGAAACCGCGGCCTTCGGGGCGGAACCAGACGCCGCTGGGGTCGATCACCAGTGGGCAGTCAGGCAGTGCAGCGGGCGAGTCGAAAACAAACACGTCGCGCTTTTTCGGGGTCACCGGCAGCACGACTCCAAGTTGCGCGGCCAGCGGCGCCGTCCACGCGCCGGCGCAGAGCACGAAGTGCGCGCCGTCGAAGCGGCGGCCATCGGCAGCCACCACGGCGTGAACTTCATTCCCGCTGGTATCGAACGTTAGCCCTCCGGCGTGCACAAAGGCCACCCCGCAGGCGATTGCCTTGCGCCGAAAGGCCTGGTGCAGCGCCGGGCCGTCGAACCAGCCTTCACCACGCAGCCCGAGGCTGGCGAGCCTGATGTCGCCGGTGGCCAACCAGGCAAAGCGCTGCTGCAATGCAGGCCCATCGAGCAGCATCACGTCGACACCCGCGGCGCGCTGCACCACATTGGCGGCGCGTAGCGCGGCCTCGCCAGCGGCACCAGCCAGGTACAGATAACCCGGCTCGACTAGCCCGACCTGCGGCGGCTCGCCACCAACTTCAAGCTCGGTGCCGACGCGGCGCAGGAACTGCACACTCCACTGCGACAAGTTGATATTCACCGGCGTCGAAAACTGCTGCCGGATCGAGCTGGCTGAGAGCGAACTCGACGCGCGTGCATAACTCGGGTCGCGTTCGAGCACCGTGACCTGCGTACCATGGTCGCGGGCCAGAAAACAAGCCGTCGCCGCGCCCATCACACCGCCGCCGACGATCACGACCCTGCCTGCGCTTTTGCCGATGCGCTTGCCAATGCGCTTGCCAATCCACTTGCCTACACTGCCGACCATCATGCGAGTTTATTCAAGCGCCGAAGTCCACGCCGCCTTGCCCTGGCCCAAGCTGGTGACCGCCATCGAAGCCGCCTTCATTGCCGGGGCTACGGTGCCCTTGCGCCATGCCCATGCGCTGTCGGCCGAGGACACGTTGTTGTTGATGCCCGCCTGGAACGACGATCTGCTCATCACCAAGCTGGTGACCGTGATCCCGGGCGCGGCGAATACTTTTCAAGCGACGGTGCAAGCGACCGTGCTGGCCATTCACCGGCGCAGCGGCGAGCCGCTGGCGTTGCTCGACGGCGAAGCGCTGACCGTGCGCCGCACCGCGGCGACGTCGGCGCTGGCGGCGAAGCATCTGGCACTGGTGGACGCACACACGCTGCTGATCGTTGGGACTGGCCGGTTGGCGGGCTGGATGGCACGCGCGCATGTTGCTTTGCGGCCGGCACTGAAGCATGTCCTGGTCTGGGGCCGGCGCGCCGAAGCCGCGCAAGCACTGGCCAGCACGCTGGCTGCCGAAGGCCTGCCGGCGCAAGCTGCGCCGGATCTCGAGCCGGCGGTGCGCGCGGCGCAGATCGTGTGCTGCGCGACGACGTCGGCTGAGCCCATCGTGCGCGGCGACTGGCTCGCACCCGGCACCCACCTCGACCTCGTCGGCGGGTTCAGGCCGACGATGCGCGAGGTCGATGACGCCGCGGTGCGGAGCGCAAGCGTCGTAGTAGACACTTATGCCGGCGCGCTGGCTGAAGCCGGTGACCTGACCCAAACGATGGCGCGCGGCGTGATCACACGCGCGCATGTGCTGGCCGACCTTGCCGAGCTGCTGCGCGGCGCGCGCCAGGGCGCAAGCCCGCTGCGGCGCAGCGCGAATGAGGTGACGCTGTTCAAGTCGGTCGGCACGGCGCTGGAAGACCTCGCCGCGGCCGGCTGTGTGCTGTCGGCCTGACATTGCCCGCGAGATCGACAGCGAGATCGACCACGACCACGACCGCGCGTCTCAGCGCGCGCGCCGCACGCGCAGGATTTCGTCCAGGATCAGGCAGATCGCGCCGAGCGTGATCGCGCTGTCGGCGATATTGAAGCTGGGGAAATAGCCGCCGTTGAAGACCGGCTCGAGCAGCGCAAAGCGGAACTGCAGGAAGTCGACGACATAGCCGTGCAGCAAGCGGTCGATGACGTTGCCGATGGCGCCACCGAGGATCATCGACACCGCGAAGCAGAACAGTTTTTGGCTCGGGTGGCTGCGCAACATCCAGACGATGAAGCCCGAGGCGAGCACGCCGATGCCGACAAAAAACCAGCGCTGCCAACCCGAGCCGCCGGCGAGAAATGAAAACGCCGCACCGGTGTTGTGCACCCGCACAAGGTTGAAAAAGTCGGTCACCGGGCGTGAGTCGCCGAGCTGGAACATGCCCAGGATCAGGGTCTTGGTGATCTGGTCGGCGAGGATGATCACCGCGGCCAGGCCGAGCCAGAGCAGCAGGCCGGGCGATGTGGATGACGAACGGGGCATGGATTGGTTCTGTAGTGATGACGGCGAGGCGCGCTACTGTAACGAACCGCGGCAATGAGCCGCGGGCGCGGTGTCAGCTCTTCTTCTGCAACAGCAGCCAGAACAGGTCTTCGGCCGGATACGGCAGCGCGGCGGCATCGGGTATCAAGTTCAAGCCCCAGGCGGCAGCGCTGGCGAGCCGGCTGTTGCCGAGCTTGTAGCGCAGCAACGATTTGGCATGCGCGCCGAGCAGGCGCTTCTTCGGCCGCCCGCGGGCGACGAGCTCGAAGGCGTGGTCTTTGGCCAGCCGCGTCAGGCGTTCGGGTGTGTACCAGTGCAGCACGCTCGGTGGGCTGTATTCGTGCCAGCCCTGGCCGCTCAGTCGCGCCGTCCAACTGCGGTAGTCCCAGGTTTCGATCAGCCACCAGCCGCCCGGCCGGGTGCGCCGCGCCAGGTTGCCAAAGGCCAGCAGCGGGTCGGTGAAATGGGCCACGACCTGGATCATCGATATGGCGTCGAAGGGCGCGCCGGGCTCGAGTGTTTCGGCAGTGCCGCAGCGCACGTCGAAGCCGTAGCGCTCGCGCGCCAGCGCGGCCATGCCGGGGTTGGGTTCCAGGCCTACGCCGCGCCACCCGGCAGCGGTGAACCCGCTCAAGACGAGGCCCGCTGCCGCGCCGATATCGAGGATGCGGCCGGGCGTGGTGTGGCGCTGCAGCAGCCTGGCGTACTGCGCGCCGTGGGCGCGCAGCAGCGCGGCTTCGCTGAGGTAGTCGGCATAACCAGCGCCGCCGCCGGTGAAATAGGCATCGCCATAAACCTCGTCGACATGGCCGGCGCTGGGGGTGATTTCGGCAAACCGATGGCCACAGGCCACGCAGTCGCGCAGCCAATGGCCGTGGGCGGCGAACTGGCGCACGCTGGCCGCGTCGCAGAGCGGGCATTGGGCGGGCCGGTGGTCGCCGCTTGCGCCGGTGGGCGGCAACGGGGTCACTGGTGTGCCTTCGTGCTGCAAACGCCGGTGTTCGCCCTTGGGGCGGCCCGGCGGGCGCTCGTGGTTTGTTGCCGCTCGGCCTGGTTCGATGGGCTGATGCAATGCTGGTGCGCTCCAGCGCCGGCCGCGGGCGTCGATACTGCCGGCATGACCCTGGCCACGCCCGCCGCTGCCCGCCGACGATGAAGTCGCTGCGCTTTCGCTTGGCTCTCGGGGTGCTCGCTGCGGCGGCGCTGATGGCGCTGTTTTTGCGCGGCGTGGATACCAACACGCTGGGCAGCACGCTCGCACGGGCGCAGGTGCTGCCGCTGATCGGCGTGGTGCTGGTCACCGTGCTGGCCTACGCCGTGCGGGCGGTCCGCTGGGGCCGCTTGCTGGCGCCGATCGGCAAGGTGCCGCGGCGCGATCTTTTTTCGGCCACGATGGTCGGTTTTGCTGCCAGCCTGCTGATCCCGCGGTCGGGCGAACTGCTGCGGCCGTGGCTGGTCGCGCGCCGGCACGCAATGGCGTCGACCGCGGCGTTTGCAACCATCGTCATCGAGCGTCTGGTGGACCTGATCAGCGTGCTCGCCGTGCTCGCGCTGTACTTGCTCATCGAGCACTTCACGCCCGGCGACCGGGTCGCTGGTGAATGGCTGCAGTGGCTCAATGTCGGCGGCGTCGTGGCTGGCGGCGTGGCGCTGGCGCTGCTGCTGTTGTTGATGGCGCTGCACCACAACGCCGAGCGCACCGCGGCGACCATCGAGCGCTTGTTTTCGATCGGGCCGCGCTGGCTGGCGAGCCGGATCGCCGGCGTGCTGCGGGGTTTTTCCGGCGGCCTGGCCGTGCTGCGTGCACCCGCCCGGCTGTGGGCCGTGGTGGCGGCGGAGTCGGCGGTGGTGTGGTTGCTGACCGCTTTCGGTTACCACCTCGTGCACATCGCATTTGGCATCGAGCTGCCGTTTCACGTGACCTTTTTGTTGATCGCTTTCCTGGTTGTCGGCGAGTCGATTCCGACCCCGGGGCTGATCGGCGGTTTCCATGCCTTCTACCTGATCACGCTGGCCGAGATCTGCGGTGTCGAACGGTCCACCGCAGCGGCAGCCGGCATCACCGCGCATGCGCTGACCAACCTGCCGGTGCTGCTGATCGGCGCAGCGTTGCTCGGCCGCGAGGGTGGTGGCCTGCGCCGCATGGCCCAAGCCGCGCGCGGCCAGGCGTCTGGCTGAATCAGGCATCGAACACCGCGGCCACACGCGGCAGGTTGGGCCGCGCGGCGATCGCCGCGGCATGGTCGCCGAGGCTGCGCACATCAAACAGCGCCTGCAATCGCCCGAGCACATGTTCGGCACAGGCGATCTTGCTTTGTGCAGGCAGCCCCATGCCGGGGAAAAACGCCAGCGAAGGCACATCTTCGGCGCCGAGAAAGTCCAGCGGGTGCAACAGGATCGACGGCTCCAGGCGCGCCAGCCGGCACATGCGCAGGGCGATTTCGACATAAGCCCGCGCCAGCCAGGGTGACAGCACATGCAGGTAGATCACATAGCTCAAGTGGATCGGGATGCGCAGCAGCGGCATCGTGCTCACCGGGATCTCGAGCAGGGTCTGGTTGCCGAGTTGCCAGCGGTAAGGTTTGAGTGGGCGCAGGCCGTCGCGCACGGATCCAAAAAGCTTGGCCCGCTTGGCGCGCTCTTCGGCACTGAGCTTGGCGGTCATGAAATAGTAGGCGCGCGCGAGCGGGCCCAGGAAGGTCGGGAAGGTGCTCGCGTCGTAGCGGTAACCCCGCCGCAGCAGCACGCGCAGCGTGGTCTCAGACAGGCTGAAACCGGGGCCACGAAAGACATCCGGGCGCACGCCGGTGGCGGCTTCGATATGCTGCTCGGCGTTGGCGAGTTCGGCCTCGAGTTCGGCTTCTGAATACAGATGCAGCCAGGGTTCGTGGCGGTGCGAATGGTTGCCGATCTCGTGGCCGGCATCTGCAATCGAGCGCAGCGCGCGGCGGTTTTTGTCGAGCTCGGCGTCCTGCCCGACGACAAAGAAGGTGATCTTCAGCGCGCGGCTTTTCAGGATTTCGAGCACCCGCGGCACCACCGTGTCCAGGTACGAGGGCATCGTTTCCCAGGCCGGGTCGGCGCGGGTCTTGAGGTAGGACCACTCGTTGTCGAGGTCGAGTGAAAGGCTGGCCAGCGGTTTGGAGTTCATGGTCATTCGAGGGTCGAGAATCGGGCCGCTGCGGTCTCGGCGAGGTGCACGGTTTCGTTGACGTTGAGGGTGCCGTTGACGATGTGCGCCGAGTTGACCAGGTGCAGGCCGTGGATCGATGTTTCGATCGCCGGCACCTGCTGCGAGTAGTTGATCGTCGGCAGCGGCATGACATGGCGCACCCGCGAGACCTTGAACGCGAGCACGTCGTCGGCTTGTACTTGTGGATAGACACGGCGCAGGCCGTCGATGAACAGGCCCTCGATCTGGGCATCGGTCTGGTCGAAAACCGGGTCGTCGGGGGCGGCATAACGTGGCAGGTAGACCAGGCCACGGCCGCCAAAGTGTTCAGCCCGGGCCATCGCCGACATCTCGATGACGCCGGTGAAAGGCAGGCCGGGGTCGAGCAGGTTGGTGACGTAAAAGCCGTCCAGCGGGCGCCGCAACAGCACCGACGCGCAGACGATGCCGAGGTAGCGCACGCCGCGCAGGCGGGCGAGCTCGGTGTCGGTCAAGCCGGGGCAGATGCGCGCCGCCGCGGGCGCTGCCGCGGTGACCACCACATGATCAAAAAGCTGGCTGCTGCCGTCGGCCTGTTGCACCCGCAGTTGGCTGTTGTCGGCGCTGATCTGCGCGACCGGCGCGCCGAGCATCGTCTGCACGCCAATCGCTTGCAGGCGCTCGCCAAAACGCTGCATCACGCGCGCGTAGCCACCCGCGACGGTGCCGAACATTTCCTTCTTCATGCCCGAGCGGCGCGCCGCGTAGAGGCGCTGGATGGTGGCCCAAATGAATGCCGCTGAGGTGTCGGTGTAGGCATCGCCGAGCTTGGAGCGCAGCAGCGGCAACCAGAAACGCTTGAAGGTGCGTTCGCCCGACCAGCGGCGCAGCCAGTCGCTGACCGGAATCTGCTCGAGCGCACGCCAGTCCTTGACCCGCGACGCCCAGATGATGGTCGCACCCAGGCGCAGCACATCGGTCCACGCGAGGACCGGGAAACGCAGCATCTCCAGGGTGTTGGAGACCGAATGCAGTTTGCCGCCGGCAAAGACGCCGGTGCGCGTGACGGCCCACTCAAGTTCGTGGTCGAGATCGAGTTCGGCCAGCACCCGGCGCAGCTTGCTGTCGGACAACAGGCTGACGTGGTAGTGGCGGTCCCAGGTCACATCGCCGATGCGCCAGGCGCTGGCCATGCCGCCGAGTTCTGGCGCGGCCTCGATCAGCGTGACCTGCTTGCCTTGCTGGCGCAGGCGCAACGCCAGCGTCAGCCCGAGCATGCCGGCGCCCACGACCGCCCAGCGGCGGCCAGTAGCCGCCTGGTTTGAAATGGGCGCGCTCATCGCGGCGCGTTTTTTGGCTGCACCGGCCGCACCGGCATCGCGCTGCGGCTGCTGCGCCAGCGTGTGGCGAGCATGCGGCGCAGCAGGCCGAGGTGGCCGCCGATCGTGCGCAACAGTTTCATCTTCGAGTGGCCGAGCAGGCGCACTTCGAGCACCGCGGGGAATTCGACGATGCGCTCGCCGCGCTGGTCGAGCAGCACCAGCAATTCGGCGACGCCGAGAAAACCGCTTTCACGCAGTTCGATATCGACCACCCGGGACCGGCGGTAGGCGCGGAAGCAACTGGTGTAAGTATGCAGTTGCTGTTTGAACAGGCAGCCGTACATGAAGGACAGGCCTTTGGACAAAAGCAGTCGCCAGGCCGGCACGTTTTTGACTTCGCCCTGCGGGTGGTACGGCGATGCGGTGACGACCGCGACGTCTTCGGTGAGCAGCGGGATCAGGCCGCCGATCTGGGTCGGGTCATAAGTGCAGTCGCAGTCGATCGAGCAGACGATCTCGGTTTCGGCATGGCGCACGCCGGTCAGGATGGCGGCGGCGACACCGCGGTTGCGTTCGTGGCGGACGAGCCTGAAATGCGGCTGGCCGCCGAAGATGCGCTGCAGCGCCGGCCAGGTCGCGTCGCTGCTGCCGTCGTCGACAAAAACGAAGCGCAGTTCGTACAACGCCGCAAAGTCACTCGCCAGGCGCTTCAAGGTATTGGCGAGGTAAGGCAGCACCTGCTCTTCGTTGAAGCAGGGCATGACCAGCGTCACCGGGACGCGGATGCCGCCGGGTGCCTGGATCGGCAAGATCGGCTGCGCCGAGACCGCGGCGCCAGCGTTGCTGTGCGCACTGACAGCTTGGCTGGTCTGTTCCTTGGCCGGCTCGGCGCGCAGCTGAAGATGGTCGCGCACCGACTCGAAGGGGTAGCGCTTCAAGTAGTAGCGAAGGCGCCAGTCCATCTTCTCGAGATTGCGGTACTGGCGCATCTGGGTGTGCCCGGGTGCGGCGGTGATCTTGGGTAAAGCCTGGTCGAGTTCCCAGACGTGGAAATACATCACCAGCGGCGCGTCGCTCTCGCGCATCCGGCTCGAGATGATGCGGTGCATCACGCGGTGCGGGATGTGGCGCAGGTAGGCACCACCGGCGATCGGCACATGCCAGCCGTTGACGTCCCAGGTACTCAGCGGCAGCTCGACGAGTTCGGCGCCGGCATGGCGGTGCTTGAACGGAAAGCGCCGCCAGGGTTGGGCGGCCACCGAACGGCCGCGGGGGTAGAAGCTGGAGTCGTATTCGAGGCCTTCTTCAGCGATCACGTCCAGCGCCCAGAGGTCGCGCAGGCCGAGATGGCCACGTGCCACGCGGTAGCCGAGCACCCGGCTGCCGCTGGCCTGCTCGATGGCGACCAGCGAGCGCCGCAGGTCCTGGCGGAACTCAGCCTGATTCATCTCCTGGATCGTGCGGTGGAAATATCCTTTGCTTGCGACCTCGTGGCCGCGCCTGACGATCTCGCGCAGCACCTGCGGCATTTCGTCGGCGACCCAGCCGAGTACAAAAAACGTTGCCTTGACGCCGTACTCGTCGAGCAAATCGAGCGTGCGATGGGTGTTGCACTCGATGCGCGGCTCGAAGCGGTGCCAATGCTGGGTCGTGATGAGGCTGCGAAAAGCGCTCGCGTGGTAGTAGTCCTCGACCGCGATGGTCAGGATGCTCGGGCGTGCCGGCACCGTGTCACCGGGGTCGGGCGGCGAACCGCTGGCGCGAGACGGCAGCATCATCAGGCTTTCACGGCCCCAGCCCCAGCGCCGACTGCGGCGACCGCGGCCATGCGCGACACCAGCGTGGCTGGCGAGCGCCCCGCCATCGGCGTCTTCACCAGCGCGGCGTCGACGATGCGGCAACCGGTGACGCAGGTGCCGGCGATGCGTTGCACTTCACTGAAACGCACCTGGTTGAAGCCGTCGGTGGCGTAACGTTGATTGAGAAAGTCGACCAGACCCGAAACCTCGTTGGCGACGCCGGTCTCGACGGCGCGGAAGCCCTCGCTGACCAGGTCCACCAGCGCCGCATCGGGGGCCGCCGTGCCGCGGCCGATGCCGGTGTAGCCGATGCCGCGCGCGGCCAGGTCTTCAGCGCGCCACAGGTTGCAGGCATCGACCACGCCGACGAGTTTGCTGGCCATCGCGAGCATCGTTTCGCGGTCGTCGATATAGACCCGGTGCCCGGTGCACAGAAAGGCGACTTCGGCGTCGGCCAGCACCGCTGCGATATCGCGGCTGAACGCTGGTGTCAGGCCGGTGCGCTTGAGGTTCTGGTCGGTCGCGTAGACGTAGGGGTCGTGGATCGAGACGATCGCGCCGCTGTCGATGAGCTGGCGGGCCAGCGACAGCGTCGGCGAATTGCGCGTGTCCTCGGAATTGAATCGGTAGGCCGCACCGAGCAGTGCCACCTTGCGCCCGGCCAGCGCACCAAACGCCCGCTCGGCCAGCGCGATGGTGTGCGCCGGCGAGGCATCGTTGATGCGCCGGGCTTCGAGAATCAGGCTGCGCTGGGTGTCCTGTTGTGCTTCGAGCGCACGCCACCAGAGCAGGATGCCGTCCTTGGGCAGGCAGTGCCCACCAACACCGACGGTGGGCACCAGCAGGCCGCCGCTGGGCACCGCATTCGGGTTCGACGACGCCGCGTCGGAGTCGTTCATCCGCGTATTGACCTGGTCGCGCAGCGCAAAGAAATCGATGCCGGCAGCGTCGCAATGCTGGGCGACTTCGGTGGCGTAGGCGATGCGCACATCGCGGTAGGCGTTCTCCAAGGTCTTAACGACCTCGGCGGTCATGCTGTTGGTCTGGTGCAGCGTGCCCTGGGTCACGATGCGCGCATACAGACGCGCGATCAGGCCGGGTGTGTCCGGGTGCAGGCCGGCGACGATCTTGTCGGAGCTGGCGACACGCTCGACGAGCCGGCCCGGCATGACGCGGTTCGGGCTGTTGCCGAGCAGCACGTCGCGCCCTTCGACGAGGCCGTGGCGCGCGAACAGGTCCCGCACCAGTGTGGCCATCGTCGACGGCGCCAGGGTCGACTCGAAGATCACCATCGGCACATTGCCAGCCGGCCGGTGCTTGAGCACCGCGGCGAGGCCATCGAGCGCCTCGAAGAGAGGGCCGTAGTCGGGCTCGAGCCCCTTCTTGTCGGTCTGCGTGCAGACCAGGATCACGTCGGCGTCGCGAGCGGCTTCGTAGTCGTGGCTGGCGTTGAGCAAACCCGCGGCCACCGATTCGGCGACCACGCGGTCCAAGTCGGGTTCGATGCCGCCGATCGGCGAGCGGCCTTCGTTGATCGTGCCGACCTTCCAGCCCGAAGTGCCCGAGTTGCGCTGGATCACGGTCACGGTGGCCGGCTGGTCACCCCCTTCGCAGATGCGCGCGTGAGCCAGCAGCGCGGCCATCGGCATGCCGACGATGCCGGGGCCGATGACGGCGATTTTTTTGACATGCCAGGAGATGACACGTTGGTTGAGCAGGGTCAGAGGCATGGTTTAGATCGCAGTGACAAAAGAAGGAATGGCGTCGGCCGCGACGGCGCGCGGCGTGACTGTGGCGGTGTTCGTGGTGCTTGAGGTGCTCGCAGCGCTGACGGTGCTCGCGGTGTTGATGATGCTGATGTCCATGTCATCGCGGCGATGCGGCGCCTGCGAATCGGCGTCAATAAATTTGCGATGCCAGAGCTCCAGGCACAACAGGCCCCAGAGGCGGCGCCCGAAGGCGTTTTCGGAGCCCATCAGTTTTTCGACTTCGGCGCGGTCGAACAAACCACGCTCGGTGGCCCGGCGTGACAACAAGGTATCGGCAAAAAAGGCCCGCGCCTGACCCTTGGCCCACAGGTGCATCGGCACCGGGAAGCCCATCTTGTCCTTGCGATCGCGCACCGCGGTCGGCAAGAGGTCGCCAATGACGCGCTTGAGCACGTGCTTGAGCTCGCCGCCGCGAAACTTCAGGTTCGGCGGCATGCTGGCCACGAGGTCGGTGATGCGGTGGTCGAGCAGCGGCACGCGCGATTCGAGTGACGAGGCCATCGTGACCCGGTCTTCAACCTGCAGCAGCGCTGGCAGGTTGGTGACCATGTCGTAGTGGGTCATCTTGTTGTAGTACGAGCCTGTCTGCGGATGGTTGAAGACCGCGCGAAAACGCTCGAAGCGGGTCTCCGGGTTGCAGGTGGCGCGGAAGGCGGCGGTGAGCAACGCGTTCGACCCACCACTGCGGTCGATGAGGCGGAAGTAGCGCCGGTCCATATCCTCGAACAGGCCGTTCTGCCAGAACTGCTGCAGCATCGGCCGGTACTGCTGCAAAGACGGCAAGTTGGGCAGGATCGAGGTCAGCGAAACGATGTGCTCGCCCTCTTCGTTGTTCTCGCTGATCGCGCCTTTGATCGCCTGCTCGAGATAGGCCACCAGATAGCGCGCGTAGCCGCCGAAGATCTCGTCGCCACCCTGGCCGCCGAGCACGACCTTGACATGTTGGGCAGCGTGCCGCGAGACCATGAACTGCGGGAACAGGCCGGGCCCGGCGACCGGCTCGTCCATGCTGTAGATCAGTTGCGGCATGAGGTCGACAAAGTCGGTCTCGGTCGGCGTGATCAGGTGCATCTGCGTGCCGTAGCGCTGCGCCACCAGCTGCGCGTAAGGCGACTCGTCGAACTCCGGGCCCTCGGCAAAACGGCCGGTGAAGGTCGCCAGCCCTGACGCACCCTGGCGCGCTGCGAGTGCGGTGACGAGGCTCGAGTCCATGCCGCCACTGAGGTAGGCGCCGACCGGCACGTCGCTGCGCATCTGCAGCCGCACGGCGTCGGCCAGCAGGTGGCCAAGTTCTTCGACCGACTCCGCTTCGCCACGCTCGCTGTTGACTTGAAAGCGCGGCTCCCAGTAACGCACCGAGCTGGTGTGGCCGTCGTCGAGTCGGATGCTGCGGTACTCGCCTGGCTGCAGCGCCGAGATGCCGGCAAACATGGTGCCGCCGCCGAGCACGTACTGGAAGGTCAGGTAGTCGCGCACGCCGTCGAGGCAGGCCGTTGCGCGCACCTCGGGGTGGGCCAGCAGGGCTTTGATTTCCGACGCAAAGAGCAGGCGGTTGTGGGTGCGGTGCAGGTACAGCGGCTTGATGCCGAAGTGGTCGCGTGCGATCAGCATTCGCTGGCGTGCATGGTCGACGAGTGCAAAGGCGAACATGCCGTTGAAGCGGCGCACGCAGTCGTCGCCGTACTCTTCGTACATCTGCAGGATGACTTCGGTATCAGAGCTGGTGCGAAACCGTCGCCCGCGCGCGATGAGTTCCTGGCGCAGCTCGACGTAGTTGTAGATCTCGCCGTTGAAGACCAGCACCAGCGCGCCATGTTTCATCGGCTGCTGGCCCGTGTGCAGGTCGATGATCGCCAGGCGGCGATGTGCCAGTGCCACCGATGCGGCGAGATATTCACCGTCGCCGTCGGGCCCGCGATGGATCAGCGTGCGGCTCATGCGGCGCAACGCCGCGATATCGGCGGGGGTCTGGTCGAACTGGACGATGCCTGCAATGCCACACATGGTTGTCTTTCGGCGTGGCGGTCTAGAGCAACGCGGCGATGCGGCTGGCGGCATGCCGGTCACCGTACAGCGCGGGGCGCGTGAGGGGAATCCGCAGCTCGCGCACCGCTCGCACGATGCGCACGGCGTCAGCGCCAACGAGCGTGTTCCAACCTGCGCTGACGGTCTCGGTCCACTCGGTGTTGTCGCGCAAGGTGATGCACGGTCGGCCGAGCCAGTAGGCTTCTTTCTGCACCCCGCCCGAGTCGGTGAGGATCGCGTGCGCGCCCTGCTGCAAGCGCACCATGTCGAGATAACCGACGGGTTCGATCAAATGGATCCGGCCGCGGCCCCGCGTCGCGCGGTTGGGCCAGTCGATGGCCTGCAACGCTTTGGCGGTGCGCGGGTGCACCGGGAAGACGATCGGGTGGGGCAACACGTCCAGCGCCGCCAGAATCGACAGCAGGCGCTGCGGCGAATCGGTGTTCTCGGCGCGGTGAACCGTCACCAGCAGGTAGTCGCCGGCGGCGAGGCCGAGCGCGTCGAGGATCGTCGATCGTGACTGCGCGCGTTCGGCGGTTTCGGCCAGCGCCTGCGCCATCACGTCGCCAACGACATGCACGCCTTTGACGATGCCTTCAGCGGCCAGATGCCCCGCGGCGGTGTCACTCGGCGCCAGCAGCAGCGTCGACGCGTGATCAACGAGGACGCGGTTGAGCTCTTCGGGCATGCGTCGGTCGAAGCTGCGCAGGCCGGCTTCGACATGCACGATGGGCGTGTGCAGCTTGGCCGCGGCCAAGGCGCCCGCCAGGGTCGAGTTGGTATCGCCATAAACGACGACATGGTCGGGCCGCAGGTCTTCGATGACGGCTTCGATGCCGGCCAGCATTGCCGCGGTCTGGGCGCCATGTTTGCCCGAGCCGATGCCGAGGTGATGGTCAGCCGGGCGCAAACCGAGTTCGTCGAAGAAGACGGCTGACATGTTGGCGTCGTAATGCTGGCCGGTATGCAGCAGCACCTCTTCATGCCCAGACGCCGCAAGCGCCCGGCTGACTGGCGCGGCCTTGATGAATTGCGGCCGCGCGCCGACGATGGTGAGGACTCTAGACAAGGCGGCGCCGACCATCGTTGGCCGACGCGGACCGCCAGCCACCGAACGGCCGCTGCACCCGGACAAGGGTCGGGTCGGGTGCGATCAAAAGGGTGTGGGCGGGTTCGCTCGGCATCAGGTGCAACCAAAAGTTGGCTCGATGCTAGGGGCGCGACGCAGAAATTGATTTCCCTCAACCACGGGGTTAGGCATAACGACCGTGATCTTGTGCGCACCCCGTCGCTTGTGTCGGAGCGCCGCAGCGCCGCAACGCCGCAGCGTTATTGCGTCGCCCGCTGGACCGGCGCGTTGGTCTGCACGCGCGGCGCATCGCGCAGCCACGCCAACGCCAACGCGCCGAGCAACGCGGGCAGAACCAGCGTCGAGTGTCGTGGCGAGGTCTGGATGAAACCGGCGACAAAAAACAGGTGAACGATGTAGACAGCGGCGATCGAGTCAGCGAAACCTAGCGGCAACCGGTGCAGCAGGCGCGACGAGAAGCGCCACAAGAACGCGACGATCAAACCGAGCATCAGCAGCACGTAGACGACACGCAGCAAGGTCTCGGCGCCGAGCAGCACATAGTGCTCGGCGCGCAGGGCGTTCAGGTCAACACCGCGGCTTTCGGCTTCTTTGATGGCGTACCAATTCACGCTCAGCGAAGCCGCCTGCTTGAACCGCTCCACCGCCAGGCTCATCAGCAAGCTGTCTTCCGGCGTAGCCGCCCAGATCAGGCGCATGTTCGGGACATAAAAGCCTTGCAACAGCATCACCCGCCAACCGTAGACCACGCGTTTTGCAAAAGCCCCTGGATGCGCAGCGATGGCGTCCTTGAAAGCGGCCTTCAGATACTGCTCACCGAGCAGCGTCGGTGCCGATTTCGCGCCGACTTTGTCTTGCACCAGCTTGTCGACGAAGTCGTCGTTCAAGACCACGCCCCAAGGGTTGTTGGGCAACACGCCGAGGCCGAGGTAATACGATGCGCTGGAGTTGGACGACGTCAGCCGGTACTCGCCCGTGGTGGCATGGGTGTAGATCGACCATGGCACCAACGCCACAAAAGTGACGGCCAGGAAAACTGCGGCGCGAACCGCACGCTGCAGCCAAGTCGAGCCGGCGATCAACGGTGCAGCGGCGACGATGGCGATTGCCAGCAGCAGCGTGATGAGCAGGAACTCGGTGCGGATATTCGCCGCGATGCCAAAGGTGAGCGCACTGGCCAGCGTCCAGGGCAGCCAACGATCGCTGTCCAGCGAGCGCCAGAGCAAGCAGGTCGCAGCCAGGCCCAGGATGCAGGCCATCGAGTTGCTGTAGTACGAAGCCGCCACGGCGAACCACGGCGCCATCGCAAGCGCCAGCAGCACAGCAAAACCCTGGCCCGACCGCCAGCCTGCGACCACCGGCAGCTTGCGTGTCAGGGTGTGGAACCAGAAGCCGGCGACAACCACAGCCCCTACCGCTTGCAGCCAGATCAGCGAGGGGCCGAACAAACCGGCGAGCAGCGAAAAACCCCAGATCGGGTAGGCCGGGACTTCGGGCGCGACACCAGCCAGCAGCTTCTGCCCGGCCTGCAAGTGGTCGTCCCACACCGACCCCGGCGCCATCGACAAGGCGCAATAGGTGCCGATGGCGCTGAGCAAGGCGCTGACCGCCAAGAAGGTATTGAGTTGCGCACGCCTGGCGCGATCGGACGGGGAATTCATCGACAGTTTGTGAGTGCTTGAGAGTAGCCAGAGTCAGCGGCAGGATCTTAGGGGCCGATGCTCGTCGCGACCCCCCGCAGGCCCGGGATTACAGCGGCCCGCCCCCGTGTCCGAGGGGAGGGTCGGTGCAGCACTATGTGAACTACGCCGCAGTTCAGGCGATGCTGCGAACCTCGCCCGCACCGACCAGGTTGCTGATGCAGCGGCCGCAGATCGTCGGGTGCTCGGCGCTGGCGCCGACGTCGCTGCGCCAATGCCAGCAGCGCTCACATTTGCTCGCCGACGACGGGCTCACGATGACTTGAAGTTCGTCGCCGGGCACCAGCTCGGCGGCCGACGTGATGAGCACGAACTTCAGCTCTGCGCCGAGCGACTCGAGCAAAGCGCGGTCAGCCTCGTTGGCGGCCACGGTCACCGTCGCCTGCAACGACGAACCCAGCCCGCCAGCGCTGCGCACGGCTTCGAGCTCCTTGTTCACGACATCGCGGATCTCGCGCACCCGCGCCCATTTGGCGATGAGCATTTCATCGGCTGCATCGAAGTTCAAAAAGGTCTCGGTGAAGATCGACGGCGTATGGCCGACCAGCCCCCAGGCTTCTTCGGCGGTGAAGCTCAGGAACGGTGCCATCCAGCGCAGCATCGCCTGCGAGATCTGCCACAACGCGGTCTGCGCGCTGCGCCGGGCGAGTGACTTCGGCGCGGTGGTGTAGAGCCGATCCTTGAGCACGTCGAGATAAAACGCGCCGAGGTCCTCGGAGCAATAGTTCTGTAGCTTGGCCACCACCGGGTGGAACTCGAAGACCTTGTAGTGCGCCAGCAATTCGGCCTGCAACTGCGCCGCACGCGCGACCGCGTAGCGGTCGATCTCGAGCATCTGCGCCGGCGCCACCGCGTCCTTGGCCAGGTCGAAGTCGGACGTATTGGCGAGCAGGAAACGCAGCGTGTTGCGGATGCGCCGGTAGGCGTCGACCACCCGCGCCAGGATCTTGTCGTCGATGCTCAGGTCGCCCGAATAGTCGGTGGCTGCACACCAGAGGCGAATGATCTCGGCGCCGAGCTGGTTGCACACCGTGCGCATCTCGACAAAATTGCCGAGTGACTTGCTCATCTTGCGGCCCTGGCCGTCGACCGTGAAACCATGCGTGAGCAGGCCACGATAGGGCGCGCGGCCTTCTGTCGCGCAGCCGATCAACAGCGCGCTGTGAAACCAGCCGCGGTGCTGGTCGTGGCCTTCAAGATAGAGGTCGGCCTCGGGGCCGGCGGTGTGATGGCCGGGGTCGCCGGCCGGGCCGCGATGGCTGCCCTTGAGTACATGCGCGAAGGTTGAACCCGAATCGAACCAGACATCGAGGGTGTCGTTGCTCTTGGCGTAATGCTCGGCCGAATCTTCACCCGCCGCGCCGAGCCAGTCCGCCGCGTCGAGCTGGCTCCAGGCTTCGACGCCGCCGGCCTCGACGAGCTGGGCAGCACGCTCCATCAGGGCCAGCGACTCGGGGTGCAGCTCGCCGCTGACCTTGTGCAAAAACAGCGGCAGCGGCACCCCCCAGTTGCGCTGCCGGCTGATGCACCAGTCGGGGCGGTTGGCAATCATGTCGCGCAGCCTGGCGCGGCCGTTTTGCGGGAAAAAATCGGTCGCGTCGATGGCTTCGAGCGCGGTCTGGCGTAGCGTCTTCGGCGCCTTGTCGACGGTGCAGACGCCATCGCCTTCGTCCATGCGCACGAACCATTGCGCTGCGGCGCGATAGATCACCGGCGTCTTGTGGCGCCAGCAATGCGGGTAGCTGTGTTCGAGTTTCGAGGTGTTGAGCAGGCGGTCGCTCTGCGCCAGCACTTCGACGATGCGCGGGTTGGCTTTCCAGATGAACAGGCCGCCAAACAGCGGCAACGCGACTTCGTAGACACCATTGCCCTGCACCGGGTTGAGGATCTGCTCACGGTCCATGCCATGCGCGATGCAGGACTGGAAATCTTCGACGCCATAGGCCGGTGCCGAATGCACGATGCCGGTGCCGTCTTCGGCTGTCGCGTAGTCGGCCAGGTAGACCGGTGCCAAACGCGCATAACCGGGGTCGGTCTGCGCCAGCGGGTGATGAAAGTTAAGCGCCTCCAGCTTGGCGCCGAGCACCGTGCCGACGACCTGGCCTTCGATGCCGTAACGTGCGAGGCATTTGTCGACGAGTTGCGTGGCCAGCAGCAGCAGCCCGCGTTTGGTGTCGACGAGTGAATACTCCAGCGCCGGGTTCAGGTTCAAGGCCTGGTTGGCCGGGATCGTCCACGGCGTGGTGGTCCAGATCACCGCGTACGCCGGCTGCGACAACGAGCCAAGGCCGAAGATCGCGGCCAGCTTTTCCGGCTCGGCGCAGAGGAATGCAACATCGACCGTCGGCGAGACCTTGTCGGCGTATTCGATCTCGAACTCGGCCAGCGACGAGCCGCAATCAAAACACCAGTACACCGGCTTGGCGCCGCGGTAGACAAAACCGCGTTCGAACAAGCGCTTGAGCACGCGCATCTCGCCGGCCTCGTTGCCGAAGTCCATCGTCCGGTACGGATGCTCCCAATCCCCAATCACACCCAGGCGCTGGAAGTCGGCCATCTGCTGCGCGATCTGCTCGGTCGCAAAAGCGCGGCTCTTGGCCTGCACCTCGTCGCGCGGCAAGCCGCGGCCATGCAGTTTTTCGATCGCGTTTTCGATCGGCAGGCCGTGGCAGTCCCAGCCCGGTACATACCGCGCGTCGAAGCCGGCGAGCTGCTTCGACTTGACGACCATGTCCTTCAGGATCTTGTTCACCGCATGGCCGATATGCAGCTTGCCGTTGGCATACGGCGGGCCGTCGTGCAAGACGAACAGCGGCGCGCCGTGGCGAGCATCGCGCAGGCGTTTGTACTGACCCGCCTGGTCCCAAGCCGCGATCCAGCCCGGCTCGCGTTTGGGCAGGTCGCCGCGCATCGGGAACGGCGTGTCCGGCAAGTTCAGGGTCTTGCGGTAGTCGGTGGGGGTGCTGTCGTTGGTGGTCATGGTGGCTTCGGTGGCGCAGGGCAAGAGCGCGGGCAAGGGCGCGGTCAACTCAAGAGGCTGTTGCAGCGGCGCCGCGGCGGGCGCGTCGGGCGCATTGGGCAACAAGGCGCGGCGACAAGCCGCACTGAGCGGTGGGCTCAGGTCCGAATTCGGTCGCGCGTGCACTGCCGGCGCGTGGCGGCATGCGCCCGCGTCGGCCCGAGGTGGACAAGGATCGAAGCCATGCGCCGATTCTAGCGGCGGGCCATTGGCCGGGCCGCAGGCCGGGCGGCGGCGCCGGGGGGCCGCGGCAAAAATGTTGCAAGTGAGTACAAGTCCACGGCCGGAGCCCCATAATAGGCCGCCCAGTAGTCGAAACCAAGCTCCCCGCCGGCCCACCGGTGGCTGTGTTGAAACCCCGCGGGACGCCGGACCCGC
>JANOKR010000511.1:0-1963 GCA_031419315.1 Betaproteobacteria bacterium | reverse complement strand
GGTGATTGGCGGCCAGCCGTTTTTGACGCCGCCGGGCACGCTGGTTGATGCGGTTCGCGACGCAATTTTTGCAGAGACCGGCATCAGCACCCAGCTGTCCACCACAGGCGGCACCAGTGATGGCCGGTTCATTGCAAAAATCTGCCCGCAGGTGATTGAGCTGGGTCCGACCAACGCCACCATCCATAAGATCAACGAACACTTGCCTGTCTCCGACATGGAGCCCCTTAAAAACATCTACCGGCGTGTGCTGGAGAACCTGGCGGGCCTGCCTGCAGAAACTGCGGACGCTGCAAAACCTGCGCAAAGCGCCCATCCTGTCGCCAATGCTGTCGCCAATGCTTTGAAACCGCACCATGTCGCTGATTGAGCTGATCGAGCAAAGCGCCGCCCAGCTTGAAAGCGCGGGCGCAGGCTTTGGGCATGGCACCACCAACGCCTTTGACGAGGCCGCGTGGCTGGTGCTGTGGCAATTGGGGCTGCCGCTGGACACACCGCTTGACGGGCAGACGCTCTTGGCAAAAATGCCGGTCGGCGAAGTGGAACAGGCGCAGGTCGCCATTCTTCTGGAAGCGCGAATCGTGTCGCGCAAGCCGGCCGCCTACCTGACGCGTGAGGCCTGGCTGCAAAACGTGCCCTTTTATGTCGACGAACGGGTCATCGTGCCGCGGTCGCTGATCGCCGAAGTGATTGCCGACCGAACGCTTGACGCCTGGATCGATGCGTGGACCGACACCCCGCTTGCCGCGACTGCCGGGCAGGTGCTCGACCTGTGCACCGGCAACGGCAGCCTGGCGGTGCTGGCCGCGCTGGCCTGGCCCGAAGTGCAGGTGACGGCCAGCGACATCAGTGCCGATGCGCTGGCGGTTGCGCAGACCAATGTCGACCGCCACGCGCTCGCACATCGCATTCGTTTGTGCCAGGCCGACGGCCTGCCCGCGGGCGACCGACGCTACGACCTGATTCTTTGCAACCCGCCCTACGTCAACCGCGCGTCGATGATGGCGCTGCCGGCCGAATACCGCGCCGAGCCGGCGATCGCGCTCGACGGCGGCGATGCTGGTGGCCGTGACGGCATGGACTTCATCCGGCGGCTGTTGCGCGACGCCGCGTCAAGGCTCAGCAAAAATGGCGTGCTGGTGCTCGAGATCGGCCATGAGCGGGCCCATTTCGAGGCCGCGTTTGCGCGCCTGGAAACGGTCTGGCTGAGCACCAGCGCCGGCGACGATCAGGTGCTGCTGCTGACCCACGCGGCACTATGCGACAACGGTTGAAGCCCGGCCGCGGCGACGTCGGTGACCAGCAGGCTCAGCAGTACCGCTGCCGCGATCGCGATGGCGGCGACAATGATGGGTCGGGGGTTGGCCATGACGGGGTCCTCGATAGAGCGGGCAGGCACGGCGATCTTCAACGCCGCAGCCGCCTGCCACCATCCCTAAAACTTCGACTCTGTGTCTGACGGTTACCCATGCTCCAACTTCGCCAGGTGACCCTGCGCCGCGGCCCCAAGGTCGTGCTGCAAGGTGTCACATTCACGCTCAACCCGGGCGAAAAAGCCTCGCTGGTCGGCCGCAACGGCGCCGGCAAATCGAGCCTGTTTTCGCTGCTCGCGAACCGGCTGCAAGCCGACCAGGGCGATGTCGAATTCCCGCCACGCTGGCAGATCGGCGAGGTCGCGCAGTCGATGCCCGAGACCAGCGACGGTGCCACCGAGTACGTGCTCCAGGGCGATCTGCCCTTGCAGCGCGCGCAAGAGGCGCTGCATGCGGCCGAAGCCGCCGACGACGGCCACGCGATGGCCGACGCCCATCTGCTGCTCGACGAGGCCGGCGCCTTCGACGCGCGCTCACGCGCCCAGGCGCTGCTGCTCGGCCTGGGGTTCCGGGTCGAACAGCTCGATGCGCCGGTGAACAGCTTTTCCGGCGGCTGGCGGATGCGCCTGCAACTCGCCCGCGCGCTGATG
>JANOKR010000510.1:0-1843 GCA_031419315.1 Betaproteobacteria bacterium | reverse complement strand
GCGAGCGCCGGGTGCGCATGGCCGCGCTCGCGGTGGTCGCCTCGCACAAGGTCAACGGCGTCTCGGCGCTGCACTCCGATCTGATGGTGCAGACCCTGTTCAGCGACTACGCCGCACTGTGGCCGCAGCGATTCATCAATGTCACCAATGGCGTCACGCCGCGGCGCTGGCTGGAGCAGGCCAACCCCGAGCTGTCGACGCTGTTCGACCGCCATCTCGGCGATGGCTGGCGCAGTGACCTCAACGGCTTGAAGGCCCTCGGGCGCAAGGCCGGGCAGAAGCGTCTCGGCGCCGAGTTCCTGCAATGCAAATTGGCCAACAAGCAGCGCCTGGCCGACCTGATCCGCCGCGAGCTCGGCATCGCGATTGACCCGACGAGCCTGTTCGACGTGCAGATCAAGCGCATCCACGAATACAAACGCCAGTTGCTCAACGTGCTGCATGTGGTGGCGCGATACCAGGCCATCGTCGCCAACCCGCAGGCCGCCTGGCAGCCGCGCACTGTGTTCTTCGCCGGCAAGGCGGCGTCGGCCTATGTCGCGGCCAAGCAGGTCATCCAGCTGATCCACGATGTCGCGCGCGTCGTCAACAGTGATGCCCGTGTAGGCGACAAGTTGAAGGTGGTCTTCCTGCCCAACTACGGTGTCAGCCTGGCCGGGCAGATCATCCCGGCGGCGGATTTGTCGGAGCAGATTTCGACGGCGGGCACCGAAGCCTCAGGCACCGGGAATATGAAGTTTGCGCTCAACGGCGCCTGCACCATCGGCACCTGGGACGGCGCGAATATCGAGATGGCGCAGCAGATCGGCGCCGAGAATATGTTTGTCTTCGGCCTGCGCGCCGAGCAGGTCGCGCAGATGAAGGCGCTGGGTTATGACCCGCGCCTGTATGTCGAACAAGACCTGCAACTGCGCGCGGTGCTCGACGCCATCGGCGGCGGCGCCTTTTCGCACCACGAGCATGATCGCTACCGCGGCCTCGTGCAGACCCTGCTGCAACGCGACCCCTATATGCTGCTGGCTGATTTTGCGAGTTATGTGCAAACCCAGACCCAGGTCGACAAGGTCTTTGCCGACCCCGCCGACTGGGCCCAACGTGCGCTGAAAAATATCGCCGGCATGGGCTGGTTCAGCGTTGACCGCACTATCGGCGAGTACAACAAGCAGGTCTGGTCGGTGCGCTGAACCGACCAGACCGGCGGACCAAAAAGCAAGGCCACGATGCTGCCCGACTCCGACCTCCAGGCGCTGCTGCAAGCTCGCCACCCCGACCCCTTCGCGGTGCTCGGCATGCATGCCGATGCCGATGGCGACCTCTGGGTGCGCGCGCTGCTGCCCGGCGCGGTGGCGGTGGCCTTGCGCGACACCCGCAGCGGCCGGCGGGTTGGGGCGCTCATTGAACGTGACGGCACCGGCTTCTTCGAAGCCCTGCTGCCACGCCGGCGCAACGCCTTCGACTACCGGCTCGATGTGGAATGGTTCGATGGCACGCGCGGTATCTTCGGCGACCCCTACCGCTACGGCGTCTTGATCGGCGAGCAGGACCTGCACTACCTGGGCGAAGGCAGCCACTTGCGGCCGTTCGAGGTGCTCGGCGCGCATCCGGTCACGGTCGGTGAAGACATGTATGCGATCGCTGGTGTGCGCTTTGCCGTCTGGGCGCCGAACGCGTCGCACGTGAGTGTTGTTGGCAGCTTCAATGGTTGGGACGGTCGGCGCCACCCGATGCGCTCGCGCGGCGCATCGGGTATCTGGGAGCTGTTCATTCCGAATGCCGGCGCGGGTGACGCCTACAAGTTCGAGATCCGCAGCAGCGCCGGCTCCGTGCTGCCGCTGAAGTGCGA
>JANOKR010000509.1:0-8684 GCA_031419315.1 Betaproteobacteria bacterium | reverse complement strand
TCGGCCAAGTGGTCTACCGCCAGCAAGGTGTCGCCGGCAACATCCCGTTTGCAGCAGCCTTTGCGCTGGTGCCGATCGTCGTCATCGGCGTCTATCTCTGGCTGGCCAAGCGCCAGGGAGCGTTTGATGCGCTCTAACATCGCCGGCGCGTCGGCCGGTCTGCGCATCGCCGCCTGGGGCACGGTGCTGTTCCTGCACATCCCGCTGGCGCTGATCATCCTGTACGCCTTCAGCGCCGAGGACAAAAGTTATGTCTTCCCGCCACCGGCATTGACGACGCAGTGGTTCGGCGTCGCCTGGGATCGCGAAGATGTCTGGGCCGCGATGCGCCTGAGTTTCGAGGTCGCGGCATGGAGCACCTTCATCGCGCTGATCCTGGGCACGCTGGCGGCGGCGGCGCTGGCGCAGGCGCGGTTTTTTGGCCGCGATGTGATCTCGCTGCTGCTGGTCTTGCCGATCGCGCTGCCCGGCATCCTGACCGGCATTGCGCTGCGCAGCGGGTACCACACGCTGGAGATTCCGTTTTCGTTCTGGACCATCGTCATCGGCCACGCGACCTTCTGCGTCGTCGTCGTTTTCAACAACGCGGTGGCGCGCTTGAGGCGGCTGAACCCGAACCTGATTGAAGCCTCGATGGACCTCGGCGCCGACGGCTTCCAGACCGTGCGCTACATCGTCCTGCCGCAGCTCGGCTCGGCGCTGCTCGCCGGTGCGCTGCTCGCGTTTGCATTGAGTTTCGACGAGGTCATCGTGACCACCTTCACCGCCGGCCAGCAGACAACGCTGCCGATCTGGATGTTGCAGGAACTGATCCGCCCGCGCCAGCGGCCAGTGACGAATGTGGTCGCGGTGGTGATCATCGCGCTGACCTTCATCCCGATCCTGGCCGCTTACCTGCTGACCCGCGCCGACGAGCCCGGGCAGCGATAAGCGTCCGGGTCGCCACCGCGCTTACCAAAACTTTACCGCTGCAAAGGAGCGTTAGCCCCATGAACCTGCCCACCGAACTTTTTATCGACGGCAACTTCGTCACTGGCGAAGGCGAGCCCGAAAACGTGCTCAACCCGGCCACCGGCGAGTTGCTGGTTGTCGTGCACGAGGCTTCGGCCGACCAGGTGCACAAGGCAGTGTCGGCCGCGCACCGCGCTTTTGACAGCTGGAGCGAAACGACGCCGATGGAGCGCTCGCGGATGTTGCTCAAGCTGGCCGATGCGATCGAATCCCGCGGCGAGGAGTTTGCCCGCATCGAGTCGCTCAACTGCGGCAAACCTTATGCGCGCGCGCTGGGTGACGAGATCCCGGCGATCGCCGACTGCTACCGCTACTTTGCGGGCGCTGCGCGCTGCATGGGCGGCACGCTGGCCAACGAATACCTGGCCGGCCACACGAGCATGATCCGGCGCGACCCGGTCGGTGTGGTCGGCTCGATCGCACCCTGGAACTACCCGCTGATGATGGCGGCTTGGAAAACCGCGCCGGCCCTGGCCGCCGGCAATACGGTGGTCATCAAGCCGAGCGAGCAGACGCCGCTGTCGACGCTGATGCTGGCGCGGGTGGCCGCCGAGATCTTCCCCAAAGGCGTGTTCAACGTCATCGCCGGCCGCGGCCCGACGGTCGGCCAGCCGCTCGTCGAACACCCGAAGGTGGCGATGGTCAGCATCACCGGCGATGTCTCCACCGGACGCAAGATCCTGCAGGCCGCGAGTGGGTCGCTCAAGCGCACCCATCTCGAGCTTGGTGGCAAGGCGCCGGTGATCGTCTTCGACGACGCCGATATCGAAGCCGTCGTCGAAGGCATGCGCACCTTCGGTTATTACAACGCCGGCCAGGACTGCACCGCGGCCTGCCGGATCTACGCCGGCGCCAAGATCTACGACAAGCTGGTCGCCGACCTGTCGAGCGCGGTGAAGTCGATCAAGATGGGTGCGCAGGACGAGCCCGATGTCGAGATCGGCCCGCTGATCAGCGACCGCCAGCGCAACCGCGTCGCGAGTTTTGTCGAGCGTGCACAAATGGCCGGGCATATGGAAGTCACGGCCGGTGGCAAGGCGCGTGCAGGCGCGGGGTTTTTCTACGAACCGACGGTCATCGCCGGCGCACGCCAGGAAGACGAAATCGTCAAGCGCGAAGTCTTCGGCCCCGTCGTCAGCGTGACCCGCTTCAGCGACACCGAGCAGGCCATCCAATGGGCCAACGACTCCGACTACGGACTGGCGTCGAGTGTCTGGACCAAGGACGTCGGGCGCGCGATGCGCGTGGCCAAGAAGCTGCAATACGGCTGCACCTGGATCAACACCCACTTCATGCTCGTCAACGAGATGCCCCATGGCGGCATGAAGTCATCAGGCTACGGCAAGGACATGAGCATGTATGCGCTGGAGGACTACACCGTCGCGCGGCATGTGATGGTCAAGATGTAGCTGGGGTTGGCAACTTCGCGGGCTTGCCTGCGCCTGCGCCTGCGCGACTGCGCGCTTGCCGGTTCATCGTTGGGATCGATGGCAAAGGCCGCGCTGCAGGGCGGCGGCGGCGCCTGCGTTCTCGGGCCCACGCTCGCGGGGTTGCGGGCGCAGGCCCCATTCGCGGTCGCCACACTGTTTGGGTGCCAAGGCGGTGTTGATGCGGTGATCTTGGGGCGCCACAACCGGTTCCCCGCGAGCGTGGGCCGCTCAACTTGCGCGCCGCGCCCGCGACTGCTCCCGCGCCAGCTCGATGAACTCGTTGGCCGCGGGCTTGAGGCCCGAGCCGCGGCGCCAGACGAGACCGACATCCACCGTCGGCACCTCGTCGCGCAGCTGGCGCGCTTCGACATGTTCGGCATCGAGCGTCCACGGCCGGTACAAAAAGTCGGGCAACACCGCGATGCCCGCCCCGGCACCGACCAGCGAGCGCACCGCTTCGAGCGACGAGGTGCGCAGGATCGTGCGCGGCTTCAACTGGTGGCGCGCCCAGACGCTGCGCATCAGGTCGTCGATGCGGTCGGCCTCGAGCACGATCTGGTCGCAGTTGGCACAGTCGGCCAGGGTCAGCTCGTCACGCGATCGCAGCACGTGGTTGGACGCCAGCCAGACCCGGTTCGGGCTGCGTGTCAGCGTCTCGGCGACCAGCGCCTGCGGTTCGCTCAGCGCATTGCTGACCATGATCGCGACATCGAGTTCGCCGTTGATCAGCAGGTGCTCCAGGAAGCGCGGCGAGTCTTCGGTGACAAAAACCTCCACCGCCGGGCAGCTGCGCCGGAAGCGGCTGAACAGCTCGCTGAGGTAGTAGCCGGCGACGAGGCTGGTGACCCCAATCGACAGTACGCCGGCGATGCCGGTCGCGGCCTCGGCGGCATGCAGCCGCGTCGCGTCGGCGACCGCCGCGATAACCTTGCGCGCGCTGGCCAGAAAGCGGTGGCCCTGCGGTGTCAGCGCCATGCCCTTGGAGCTGCGTGCAAAGAGCGCGCTGCCGAGCTCGTCTTCGAGTTCGAGCATCGCCTTGGTCAAGGCGCTCTGGGCGATATTCAACATCCGCGACGCGGCGGCCACCGAGCCGCTCTCAGCGACCGCGATGAAATAGCGGAACTGGCGCAGCGTGACGTGGCGGTGGTTCATCGGCTCGGGCGGTCAGCGTCGCTCGGGTACGTCACTCTGGTTTGTCGCTCAGGTCTGGCGTTAGGCATCGGCCCAGCCACCTCAGGCGTCGCGCGCGCCGAGCCGCTCGAGCAGGCCGTTGAGTTCTTCGAGCGAGCCAAAAGCGATCGCGATTTCACCCTGCTCACCACGCCGGGTCTTGCGGTGGACGCGGATTTCGACCGACGCCGCTAGTTTGTCGGCAAGTTGCTCTTCAAGCCGCACGAGGTCGCGCGACTTGTCCTTCTTCACGCGCAGCAGCGGCGCCTGGCGGCCGTTGTTCTGCGCCCGCGCGACGAGTTTTTCGGCTTCGCGCACCGACAGCTTCTTGGCCACGACCTCGTTGGCGCTGAGGATCTGCTGCGCCGCATCGAGCGACAGCAGCGCCCGCGCGTGGCCCATTTCGAGGTCGCCGCTGAGCAACATCTGCTGCACCGGCGCCGTCAGGTTCAACAAGCGCAGCAGGTTGCTGGCCGCACTGCGCGAGCGGCCGACGGCCTGCGCCGCCTGTTCGTGGGTGAGCTTGAATTCACTCACCAGGCGCTGCAGGCCTTGGGCTTCTTCGAGCGGATTGAGATCCTCGCGCTGCATGTTCTCGATCAGCGCCATCACGGCGGCAGCTTCGTCGCCAACTTCGCGCACGAGCACTGGCACTTCGTCCAGGCCGGCCAGCGCAGCAGCGCGAAAGCGCCGCTCGCCGGCGATGATTTCGTAGCGGCCGGGCAGGGCGCCAGCCAGCGGGCGCACCAGCACCGGCTGCATCACGCCCTGCGACTTGATGCTCTCGGCGAGCTCGTACAGCGCCCCTTCGTCGATGCGCGTGCGCGGCTGGTAGCGGCCGGCCTGCAGCTGGCTGAGCTTCAACACCGTCGGCAGTGCGGGGGCGCCGCCGCCGGGCGCGTCAACGACGGTGGGGCCGAGCAGGGCTTCGAGGCCGAGGCCGAGGCCCTTGGGCTTTTTGCTGATGACCATGGGCGCGATTGTCTCCGAGGCGCCCGCGGTAACCCATGCAGGTCAACCCCGGCGGCGGCGCTCAGCGGCGGGGAAGAGCACGTCGCGTTCGAAGTAGCGGCGCAGCCGCACGGTGCGCGGGTCCATCCGGCCGGGCGCGCTGGCCAGGAATTCGGCGACCGCATCGACGCGCAGCCACAGTTCGCCATCGTCATCACGCCGCCAGCGGCCGGCGAAGCGCGCCGCAAGAATGTCCTCACCGTCGCGGCGGCCCTGCACGCGCTGCCAACCTTCAGCGGCGACCCAGACATGGCGGCCATCGTCTTCGATGCGCAGCGGCATGCCGCCAAAGCTGTGATGCCGGCCCTGCTCGCGCCGCCAATGGAAGGCGCGCAGCCGCAGCAGGATGGCGTCAAGCAGCTTGACGCCGGTCAGTGGCATCGCGCCGGCAACGATGATGACCCCTACCGCCAGCCCGAGCAGCAGCCACAACCCGACACCCCAGGCGTGCAGCAGCCCGAGCGCAGCACCCAGGGCCAGCACCAGGCCGAGCGCCTGAACGATTTGCTGTCTCACCGGCTTGCCTTATCCTTGCGATTCACGAGGCGGCATTGTGGTCGCGAGGGAGATCATGGCAACGGTAGCGAAAAGAGTTTTTGTCGACGGGCAGGAGGGCACCACCGGCCTGCGCATCAACGAAGTGCTCGCAGCACGCAGCGATATCGAAGTCCTGCGCATCGACGCCGACCGCCGCAAGGACCCGGCCGAGCGCAAGCGCTTGCTGAACGCTGCCGACGTGGCTTTTTTGTGCCTGCCAGACGCCGCCGCACGCGAGGCCGTGGCGCTGATCGACAACCCCAACACCTGCGTCATCGACGCCAGCACCGCGCACCGCACCCAGGCCGGCTGGGCCTTTGGCCTGCCCGAGCTGGCACCCGGCCAGCGTGACCTGATCCGGCGCAGCAAACGCATCGCCAACCCGGGCTGCCACGCCAGCGCCTTCATCATGCTGCTGCGCCCGCTGGTCGATGCCGGCATCGTGCCGCGTGAGCTGGCGGTGTCGGCGACCTCGATCTCAGGCTATTCGGGTGGCGGCAAAAAAATGATCGCGTTGTATGAGGCTGGCGGCGACCCGCGCCTGACTTCGCCGCGGCCCTACGGCCTGGCGATGGCGCACAAACATATCCCCGAGATGCAAGCCCACACCGGGCTCAGCGCGAAGCCGCTGCTGATGCCGATCGTGAGCAATTTTTACAAGGGCCTGGCGGTGACCGTGCCGCTGCACCACAGCCAGCTTGGCGCCGGTGCCAGTGGTGCGGCAATGCAGCGCGCGTTCGAAACGCATTACGCGGGCGAGCGCTTCGTGCGCGTGATGCCGATGTCCGACCCAGCCACGCTCGAGACCGGTTTTTTCGACGTCCAGGCCTGCAACGACAGCAACCGCGTCGACCTGTTTGTCTTTACCAGCGCCGCCCAGACGCTGCTCATCGCGCGCCTGGACAACCTGGGCAAGGGTGCCAGCGGCGCCGCGGTGCAGGCGATGAACGTGCACCTCGGGCGCGACGAGGGCCTCGGGCTCTGACCAGCTGAGATCGCCGGTGCGGCGCGGCCCGATGCGGACCGCGCCACGACCGCCGCTTGCTTCCGACGCTTGCTTCCGCGGCTTACTTCAAAAGGCCTTCGGCCTTCATCGCCGCTTGCACCGCCGGGCGCGCCGCGACACGCGCCTGGTAGGCGTTGAGGTTGGCAAAAACCGCCAGATCGACACCGACATGTTTGGCCCAGTTGGTCACCGTAAACAGATACGCGTCGGCGACGGTGAAGGTGTCGCCCATCAGATACGACTTGCCTTCGAGCTGCTCATTGACCCAGCGATAGCGGTCGGTGAGCTTGGCGCGGGCGATCGCCTTGGCTTCTTCGGGCATCGCCGCGTTGAACAACGGGCTGAACCCTTTGTGGATTTCGCTGGTCGTGAAGTTCAGCCACTCCTGCAGGCGGTAGCGCGCCATCGTGCCCGCCGCCGGGGCAAGGTTCGATGCCGGGGCCAGGTCAGCCAGGTATTGCACGATCGCCGGGCCTTCGCTCAGGCGCTGGCCGTCGTCGAGCTCGAGCAACGGCACCGAGCCTTTGGGGTTGACCGGGTAATAGTCGCTGCCGTCGGCGAGCTGGTGGGTCTTCAGGCTCACCATCACCGGCTGGTACTTGAGACCGGCTTCGTGCAACACGATGTGCGGGCTGAGGGAGCAGGCGCCGGGGCTGTAATAGAGCTTCATGGGGACTTCCTTTGGTGGGTGATGGGCTGCGCAATCGATGCGCAATCGATGCGCGTTCGGTGGGCCATCGGTCGGGCAGGCGCACCACAAGATGCGTGGCCAGTGCCTGAACCGAGGCATTGACGATAGCCCGGCGCGCAAAGCCGTGCTGGCGGCGCTGCTGAACGCAGCATTCAATCTGGTTCGCGCTGCTTCGTGCACCGCCGACAAGAAGCGGCCCCGTCTTGCGCTACGCTGCTCGCATGCCCCGCCAAACTCTTGCTCAGGACCAGATCCATCCCGCCGTGCGCGACCGCGTCGCGGGCCACCACCACGCCGTCGTCGACGAGGTGCGCGCGGCGATCGCGGCGCACCCGGTGGTGATCGTCGGCATGCGCCAGAACCCACATCCCTGGCGCGCCCGCAAGCGCCTCGCAGCCGCCGGCATCAACTGCCACTACCTCGAGTACGGCAGCTATTTCGGTGGCTGGCGCCAGCGCACCGCACTGAAGATGTGGTCCGGCTGGCCAATGTTCCCGATGATCTTTGTGCGCGGCGTCCTGGTCGGTGGCGCCGACGACCTGGGCAAGCTCATCGACAGCGGCGAGCTCAAACAACTGTTGGCTTGAGCCCGCGCTGGCGTTGAACGCCAAGGCCCCCGCCGGATCGCGCTGGACACCGCAACGACGCCAACGATCGCGCCTGCCGCGCCACTCAGGCGCCGATTTCAACCACCCGCCCACTCGCGGCCAGCATCGGCGCCAACGCCAAGCAGAATCGCGGCCATGACTTCCACCCTCCTCCTGATCGTGGCCGCGGCGTCGCTGCTGGTGCCGGCGGCGCCGGCGCAGGCACAAGCCGCCGGTGCGCGCAGTGACGCCGCCGCGCTCAAACCCTGCCGGCTCGACGGCGTCGAGCATGACGCGCTGTGTGGCCTGGTCAAACGCCCGCTCGACCCGGCGGCACTGAGCGGCAAGCAGATCGACGTCCACTTCGCGGTTTTGCCCGCGCTGGCGCGCAACAAAAAAAGCGACCCGGTGTTTTTCTTTGCGGGTGGCCCGGGGCAGAGTGCGATCGCGCTCGCCGGCCCGGTGGGGCGCATGTTTGCACGTGTCTCTAACCGGCGCGACCTGGTGCTGATCGACCAGCGTGGCACCGGGCGCAGCGCGCCGCTGCTGTGTGAAGCCGACAGCGCGACACGCCCGTTGCAAGAACTTGTCGACCCGGCGCGGCAGGCCGACGACCTCAAGCGTTGCCTGGCGCAATTGCAGAAACTGCCACATGGCGACCTGCGCCAGTACACGACGTCGATCGCGATGGCCGACGCTGACGCGGTGCGCCTGGCGCTTGGTGCCGAGCAGGTGAATATCGTTGGCGGCTCGTACGGCACCCGCGCGGCGCTGGAGTACATGCGCCAGTTTCCCAGCCGAGTTCGCCGGGCGGTGATCGACGGCGTCGCGCCGCCCGACATGGTGCTGCCGGTTTCGTTTTCCGGCGACGCGCAATCGGCTTGGGACCAGTTGCTGGCGGCTTGCGAAAAAGATGCCGCCTGCAATCAGCAGCATCCGCGACTGCGTGCCGACTGGGCTGCCTTGCTGGCCAGCCTGCCCCGCCCGGTGACGGTGGCGCACCCGCTGACCGGCCGAGACGAGACCTTCACGCTGACGCGCGAGATGGCCACCGGCTTGGTGCGGCTGCCGCTGTATGTGCCGGCGCTGGCGGCTGCGCTGCCGCATGCGGTGAGCCAGGCGGCGCAGGGGCGTTTCACGCCGCTGCTCGGCATTGCCGGGGCGATGTCCGGCGGGCGCGACAGCGCGACCAGGCTGGCGATGGGCATGCACCTGTCGGTGGTCTGCGCCGAAGACATGCC
>JANOKR010000508.1:0-2486 GCA_031419315.1 Betaproteobacteria bacterium | reverse complement strand
GCCGGCGCCAACATCCCCATGCTCGCCACCTCCTCGCACGCCTTCAAGGTGAACTTCTGCAAGTTCACCAACGAGACCCGTCTCGGTATCGAGGACACCGCGGCGGGCGGCGGCCCCCGCTTCCTCGCCGCCATCAACGGCGCCTGCGCCGGTGGCGGCTACGAGCTCGCGCTGGCCTGCGACGAAATCATCCTTGTCGACGACCGCAGCAGCGCTGTGAGCCTGCCCGAAGTGCCGTTGCTCGGCGTGCTGCCGGGCACCGGCGGCCTGACCCGCGTCACCGACAAAAAGCGCGTGCGCCATGACCTGGCTGATCTTTTTTGCACCAGCGTCGAAGGGGTGCGCGGCCAAAAGGCCAAGGACTGGCGCCTCGTCGACGACATCGCCAAGCCGGCGCAGTTTGCAGCGCGTGTGCAGGAGCGCGCATTGCAGCTCGCCGCCGGCAGCGATCGCCCGGCCGATGGCAAGGGTGTCGCGCTGACGCCGCTGGCGGTGCGCATCGAAGCCGGCGCGCTGCACTATGACCATGTTGCCGTCGAGATCGACCGCAGCAAGCGCACCGCCATGTTCACCGTGAAAGCACCGAGCGGCGCGCAGCCCGATGACATTGCCGGCATCGAAGCCGCGGGCAGCGACTGGTACCCGCTGCAACTGGCGCGGCAGCTCGAAGATGCGATCCTGCAGATGCGCACCAACGAGTTGGAGATCGGCACCTGGCTGATCAAGACCGCAGGCGACGCCGCCGCGGTGCTGGCCATGGACGCGACCTTGATCGCCAACCAGCACCACTGGCTGGTGCGCGAAACGACGGGGTTGCTGCGCCGCACGTTCAGCCGCCTGGATGTGTCGTCGCGCAGCCTGTTTGCGCTGATTGAATCGGGCTCGTGTTTTGCCGGCAGCTTTTTCGAACTCGCACTGGCCTGCGACCGCAGCTACATGCTCGCGCTGCCTGACGATGAAGCGCGAGCGCCAAAGATCAACCTCACCGAGGTCAATTTCGGCCTCTACCCGATGATCACCGGCCAGAGCCGCTTGCAGCGCCGCTTCTACAACGAGACGCCGGCGATGGCCGTCGTGCGCGCCGTGGCGCGAGACTCCGCCAGCGGTGTCGCTGGCCAGGCGCTGGACGCCGACGCCGCCTTTGCCATCGGCCTGGTGACCAGCAAGCCCGACGATATCGACTGGGCCGACGAGATCCGCATCGCGGTCGAAGAGCGGGTCGCGATGAGCCCGGACGCACTCACCGGGCTGGAAGCCAACCTGCGCTTCAACGGCCCGGAAAACATGTTCACCCGCGTTTTTGGCCGCCTCACCGCCTGGCAGAACTGGATCTTCCAGCGTCCCAACGCCGTCGGCGAAAAAGGCGCACTCAAGGTCTACGGCAAAGGCGACAAGGCCAACTTCGACTGGCACCGCGTCTAAGCACCTGCGCGCCTGACGCCGATGCCTAACTAGTCACCCGAGTACATACCATGTCCACCATCGACTACGCACAAAAAATCCCGAACAACGTCAACCTGAGCGAAGACCGCACGCTGCAGCGCGCGCTCGAACAATGGCAGCCCAGCTTCCTGAGCTGGTGGGACGACATGGGCCCCGACGGTAGCCAGAAATACGATGTCTACCTGCGCACCGCAACCAGCGTCGACCCCGAAGGCTGGGCGCAGTTTGGCCATGTCAAGATGCCCGACTACCGCTGGGGCATCTTCCTGAATCCGGGCGAGAAGGATCGCAAGATCCACTTCGGCGACCACCTCGGCGAAGCCGCCTGGAACGACGTCCCCGGCGAGTACCGCGCCAACCTGCGCCGCATCATCGTGACACAAGGCGACACCGAGCCGGCGAGTGTCGAGCAGCAGCGCCAGCTCGGCGCCACCGCGCCGAGCATGTACGACCTGCGCAACCTGTTCCAGATCAATGTCGAAGAAGGCCGCCATCTGTGGGCGATGGTCTACCTGCTGCACAAACATTTTGGCCGCGACGGCCGCGAAGAAGGCGAAGCCCTGCTCGAGCGTCGCAGCGGCCAGGTTGACAACCCGCGCATCCTGCAGGCCTTCAACGAAGAAACGCCCGACTGGCTGAGCTTCTTCATGTTCACCTACTTCACCGACCGTGACGGCAAGTTCCAGCTCTGCGCGCTGGCCGAAAGTGCGTTCGACCCACTGGCGCGCACCACCAAGTTCATGCTCACCGAAGAAGCCCACCACATGTTCGTGGGTGAATCGGGCATCAGCCGCGTCATCAACCGCACCTGCGCAGCGATGAACGAGCTGAAGACCGACGACCCGAAAAAGCTGCGCGAGGCCGGTGTGATCGACCTGCCCACCATCCAGCGCTACCTGAACTTCCACTTCAGCGTCACCATCGATCTGTTCGGCGCCGACCAGTCGAGCAACGCGGCCATCTTTTACAGCTCGGGCCTCAAAGGCCGCTACGAAGAAGGCAAACGCAGCGACGACCACATCCTCAAGGGCCAGACGTACAAG
>JANOKR010000507.1:0-8818 GCA_031419315.1 Betaproteobacteria bacterium | reverse complement strand
CAGGAATTCGCTCTTGGCGCGGTTTGACGCCTGCGCCACACCGCGCTCGATCTCGGCCAGGCGCTGCGACGCCGCCAGCGCGCGCTGGCGCGCGGCGAGCGTCATCAGCGAGCCGATCAGCAGGGCCAGCATCGGCAGGCTGTTGTCCAGCGCCAGACCGGCGGCCCAGCGCAGGATGCAGGCGCTGGCGAGCATCGTCAGCGCGGCGGCCAGCGTGCCCAGCAACGCCAGTTGGCCGCCGCGGCGACCAGGCTGCCAGGCCCAGGCGGCGATCACCAGCGCAAGCAGCCAAAAGGGCAGCTGCATCCAGACCGACGCTGGCGCCAGCACATCACCAGCGAGCAGCGCGCCGGTGGCGCCGGCCAGCCACGCCAGGCCGGTCACCTGGCCGGCATTCGTCATCACGTTTTCGCCGGGGAAGCTGCTGCTGCCGACGATCACGGCACGGCGATGCAGCAGCGCTTGCAGATCGGCGTCGGCGTCGGCCTCGGTCCCGGTCCCAATCGCGGCGCGAACGACGCGCGCAAAAGGAATCGTGCGCACGCTGTCGACGTTGCGCGGCAAGACCGTAGTCAACCAACCATCGCCGTCGACCGCCCAGCGCAACCTGCCGGCGACAAAAGCCGGCCCCTGTGAGTCGAAGGCCAGCAGCGGCTCCGACTGGGCCGCCTGCGCCAGCGCCACGGGCAACGCTGTCAGGGTCTGGCCACGCGATCGGTGCAGTACGGGCATGCGGCGCAAACGGCCATCGCTGTCGAGTGGTGTCGATACCATCGCCGCGACGACTGACGCCGGGTCGCTGCCGAGCAAGGTGGCGTCGGGCATCACGATCGAAGGCCAGGCAAAGCCGGGTGCGAACTTCAGCGCCGTGGTGTTCTCGATGGCCAGGAGCGGCCCGCCGCCGGCGCCTTCGCGCCGCAGTCCGGCGGCGGCCAGCACGACCGGCGCCTGGCCGTGCACGGCGGCGGCAAACTCGGCGTCACCAGGGCGCGGATCGGCGAAGACGATGCTGTAGCCGATGGCGCTGACACCGGCGTTGCGCAGGTAGGTCAAGACCTGCGCGTGCAACGAGCGCTCGATCGGCCAGCCGCCGGCGATCGGGCGGATCTGCTCGATCGATGCTTCGTCGATGTCGATCGCGACGACGCTCTCGTAGTGGCGCTCGGTTGCGGTCAGCCGCCAGACCAGGTCGGACCAGGCGTTCGACAGCGAGGTCTGCAGCGGGCTCAAAGCCACCGCCCCCGCCACCAGCAGCGCGGCCAGCGGGCGTGTTGCGCGGTGGGTCTCCAGCTGCGGCAAGACGCGGCCAAACCAGTCGCCGATTCGAGCCGTGAACTGACTCACGCTGTCGCGCTCACAGTCTGGCGCTCAGCAGTCCGCGCTCATCGCACCGGGCGACGCGAGGTAAACCCACGGCCCGGGGTGAAGGCGCCGACGCTGCCGTTTTCGGCGACCCCGGCCACGCGCCAGTACCAGGCACCGGGCGGCAGTTCGACACGCGCTTGCACAAGGTTGAAGCCGGCGCTGTTGTCCACCGCGAGGTCGACTACCGGCTGCACAAAGTCGGCGGTCGCCGCCACCTGCAATCGATAGGACCGTGTCGAGTCCACCGCGGTCCAGGCGAAGACCACGGCGTCGCCTGAGACGGTGTCGTCTTCGGCCGGCGAGCCCGCCGGCAACGGGGGCGGCAGGCTGGGTGCCGGCGGCGGCGGCGGCGGCTCGGCAACACGCTGCATCTCCAGCGGCACGACCGCATCGAAGCCTTCGAGCCCATCGGCTGCGATGCCGCGCACACGCAACCAGTAGCGGCCATCGGCCAACGTGGCGTACTGCGCCTGCGCTTCGGTGACACGCTGGTCCTGCAGCATCTGGCTCGTCTGGGCGTCGGCGAAGAGCTGCGCTCGATACGCCGCAGCACCGTTCAGCGCCAGCCATTGCGCCTGCACCGGCCAACTGCTGTAGCGCCCCGAAGCGGCGGCGAGCATCGGCGCCGCCAGCAGCGCCCGCGGCGTGGCGATGCGGCCGTCGGCAGCGGCGGTGGTGCCAAAGCCGGCGTTGACGGTGATGTCAGCCGGCGCGCCAGCGGCAGCGACCGCGGCAGCGCCGACGACGCCGCTCAGGACTTCGACCCGGCTGCCCCGGCTTGCCGCGTCGGCGCCGGCACGCAGGCTGGTGCCACGTACGCCGAGCGACGCGGTCGGTGTCTTGATCTCCAGCGGCAGCACCGCGGGCGCTGCCCTTGGCGGCACGTCGGCGTCGACCGCACCGTCGAACAAGGTGATGTTGGCTTGTGTGAGGCCGCTGCGGCCGAAGGTCAAGAGTTGATCCAGCAAGACGCGGGTCTGCGGGTTCAGCAGCAGCCGCGTACCGTCGATAAGGCGCAATGCCAACGCTGATTGCACGCCGGTGGCGAGCAAAGCGCCCGGGCTCAGCCGGTCGCCGACGTTGGCCGGATTGCGCGGCGCCGCCTGACCGGCCTGCACGCTGGCGTCGCCGCGGACATAGATCACTTCAGCCAGGCTCAGCTCGCGACGCAGCCAGGCGACCGGGATCCATACCGCGGCACCTGGCCGCACCAGGTTCGCGTTGCGCAGACGGTTGTGTTTTTGCAGCGCCTGCCAGCCATGCTCGGGCTGCAAAAAATTGCGCGCGATGGCAGTCAGGGTGTCACCACCGACGACGCGGTAGAGCCAGTCGGCGCTGGCGCCAGCAGCCGGCGCAGGCGCGGCAGCGGCAGGCGTGCGGGCGGCGACCGGGTTGATCTGTGCCATCTGGGCTATCACCGGCGCGTGGCCCAGGGCCCAGAGTGTGGCCACGACCGTCAGGCGTCGACAGAGAAGGGTCACGGCGGGGGCCTTGGCTGAAGTGGCTGGCGCGCCACGGGCGGAACAGCGCGGTTGATCTGAAATTCAGTCTAGCAGCGCTGCCCCGCCGCGGACCCTGGCCGCAGGTCTGGGTTGGGGGCGGTCGCCGTTGGCAGGGTGGTGAGCATCTGCTCAGCCGCCCGGTCCATCGACGCCAAAGAGCCGTCTTTCAGGTCGACCACCGGCATCTGCGCAAACTGGGCGAAGTTGCGCGCCATCGACCGCAGGTAGATCGGGTCGTAGTGGTCGGCGAGCAGGTCGGCGACCACCGCGGCCATCTGCTCAGCCCGGCACAGTGCCTGCCAGCGTTCGACGACGGCAGCGCCGCGCGCTTCGCGCAAGCCTTGCAGTCGTTCACAAAGCAGCTCGGCGTCTTGCGCCAGATGAGCGTAATCCTGCATCAGCAACTCGACCCGGCCGGCGATCGGCATCTCGAGCTGAAGACCCGGTGCGGCGCGCATCTGTTTGAGCAGCGCTTCGGGCACCCGCAGCCGGCCCACCGTGCGGCTCTCGCTTTCGACATGAACCGGCCGGGCGCGGTCGAACCCGCGCAGCGCCTGCCAGAGCAGCATCTCGAAGTGTTTTTGCCCGGGCTGCGGCTGCTCAGGCAGGCCACCCAGCACCGAGCCGCGATGACAGGCCAGCGCTTCGAGGTCGAGCACCTGTGCGCCCGCGGCTCGCAGCGATTGCAGCAGACGCGTCTTGCCCGATCCGGTCTTGCCGCAGACCATATGCAGACTCAGGTCGAGCGGCACTTGCTCGAGATCCGCCAACACGAAGCGGCGAAAGGCCTGGTAGCCGCCGTCGAGCACGCTGACGTCAAAACCGATCTGGCCGAGCACCAACGCCAGCGCACCGGAGCGCTGGCCACCGCGCCAGCAATAGACCAGTGGGCGCCAGGATTTGGGCAGCGCCGCGGCCTCGCGCTCGACATGGTCGGCGATATTGCGCGCCGCCATCACCGCGCCACGCTTGCGTGCATCGAAGGGCGAGACCTGCGCGTAGTCGCTGCCAACCGCGTGGCGTTGGGCGTCGGTGAGCGTCGGCCAGTTCTGCGCGTTGGGCAGATGGTCAAGCGCAAATTCACTTTCGCTGCGCGCGTCGATGACGGCGCTGAAATGATCGAGTCCAGCCGCCGCTTGCGCGGCGTCGATGCGCTGCATTCCCATCGTCGCGTTGCCCGAAGTCCCCAAATGTCAGGCGCTCAGGCCACCGCGTCGAGCAGTTCGCTCTCGATCTGCAGTTGGGCGCGTGACTGTTGCAGCTCGGGGCCGTCGACGAGAAAGGTATCTTCGACCCGTTCGCCGAGTGTCGTGACCTTGGCCAGTTGCAGGTTGACGCCATGTTTGGCCAGCACGCGGGCGATCGCATAGAGCAGGCCGCTGCGGTCGCTGGCACTCACCGACAGCAGCCAGCGCTGTGCACGCTCGTCGGGGTGCAGCGCGACCCGTGGCGTGACCGGGAACGAGCGCACCCGGCGCGAAAGGCGCGACTTGCCCGGCTCGGGCAGCGGGCCAACTGACGCCAGCGCGGCGCTCGCACCGGTTTCGACCAGCGACAGCAGTGCGCGGTATTCGGCCGGCGACGATGCCGCCTGCGTCGTGCTCACGACCTGAAAAGTGTCGAGCGCAAAACCGGCGCGGGTGGTGTGCACCTTGGCATCCTGGATGCTGAAACCCGCGCCGTCGAAATAGCCGCAGATGCGCGCGAAGAGGTCCGGCCGGTCAGGCGAAAAGACGAGCACCTGCAGGCCTTCGCCGATCGACGACACCCGCGCCTGCACGATCGGCACCGCGGTCTGCAAGTGGCGCCACAGCACACGTGCATGCCACGCGATATCGGCCGCGTCATGGCGCAGGAAGTAGCTCACGTCGAGCGTTAGCCAGAGCGGCGTTTCGGTGCCAGGCAGGGCCGAATGCAGAGCCAGGATCTGGCGCGCCTCCTGCTTGCGGATTTCAATCTCGGCGTCCAGGTTGATTGGAGCGCCGCCGAGCGCGCGCAGCGTCAGCCGGTAAAGATCTTCGAGCAGCTTGCCCTTCCAGGCATTCCAGACCTTGGGGCTGGTGCCACGGATATCGGCGACTGTCAGCAGGTACAGCGCGGTCAGGCGACGCTCGCTGCCGACACGTTTGGCAAAACCGGCGATCACATCGGGCTCGCTCAGGTCTTCTTTCTGCGCGATGCGGCTCATCGTCAGGTGCTCGCGCACCAGGAATTCGATGAAGCCGGTCTCGTCGCGGGCAACGCCATGGTCGCGGCAGAAGCGCCGCACCTCGACGCCGCCGAGGTCGGAATGGTCACCGCCGCGGCCCTTGGCTATATCGTGGAAAAGTGCTGCGACATAGAGCAGCCAGGGCTCGTCCCAGGTCGCCGCAAGCTGGCTGCAAAAAGGGTATTCGTGGGCGTGTTCGGGGATGAAAAACCGGCGCACGTTGCGCAGCACCATCAGGATGTGCTGGTCGACGGTGTAGACATGAAACAGGTCGTTCTGCATGCGCCCGACGATGCGCCTGAAGACCCAGAGATAACGCCCCAACACCGAGGTCTGGTTCATCAACCTAAAGGCATGCGTGATGCCCTGCGGCTGGCGCAGGATGTCCATGAACAGCTCGCGGTTGATCGGGTCGCGGCGGAAGGCGCCGTCCATCAGGTTGCGCGCGTTGTACAGCGCGCGTAGCGTGCGCGCCGACAGGCCCTTGATGCCAGGCGTCTGCTGGTAGACCAAAAACGTCTCCAGGATCGCATGCGGGTTGTCGGCGTAGACCGCATCGTTTTCAACCTCAAGCATGCCCGCGCGGTCAAGGAAGCGGGCATTGATCGGCCGCATCGGCGCGGTTTCTGACCCCGCGATGCGCTCTTCGATATTCAGCAGCAGGATCTGGTTGAGCTGGGTCACCGCCTTGGCCGCCCAGTAGTAGCGGTGCATCAGGACTTCTGACGCGCGCTGGCCGGCCGGCGCCTTGATTGCAAAACTCTCGGCCACCGCAGCTTGCAGATCGAACACCAGGCGGTCTTCGCGCCGCCCGGCCACCGCATGCAATCGCGCGCGGATGAGCTTCAGCGTGCCTTCGTGTTTGTGCAACTGCGCGACTTCAAAAGCGCTGAGCAGGCCGCGTGTCGCCAGTTCGCTCCAGTTGCGGCCGAGGCCCGCGGCACGGGCAATCCAGATCAGCACGTGCAGGTCACGCAGGCCGCCGGGGCTTTCTTTGCAGTTGGGCTCCAGCGCATAAGGCGTGCCTTCGTATTTGACATGGCGCTGCTGCATCTCGAGCGTTTTGGCGCGCAAAAAAGCCTTCGGCTCGAGTGCAGCGTCGACCTCGCGCCGGAACTGCGTGTAGAGCTTGCGTGATCCGGCGACGAGACGCGATTCGAGCATCGCGGTCTGCACCGTGACATCGGCGCGAGCGATTTCGACACATTCGGCCACGCTGCGCACCGCCGAGCCGATCTCGAGCTTGACATCCCAGCAGGCGGTGAAAAATTCGCCGACGCCGTCGGTGCCGGCACCGTCGGGCAGCAGCACGAGCACGTCGACATCGGAATGCGGGAACAGCTCACCGCGGCCATATCCGCCGACTGCAATCAATGCCGCACCGGGCGGCAAGGCACTGGCATCCCACAGGGTCTGCACCACCGCGTCGACATGCCGCGCCAGGCCGCGCAGCAGGCGTGTCGCGGCGGTGATCGTCGACCGCGACTCGAGAAAATGCGCCAGCAGTGCGGCCTTGCCGTCCTTCAGGCGTGCTTGCTGTGCCGCCAGGACCGCCGGACCTGCGGGACCTGCCGGACCAGCGCCAACGGCCGCAAGGGCCTGCTTCAGCGCCGCCGGCATCGCGGTCTTGTTCACGCCCTCAGGCCGTGGCCAGCGTGGGCGCAGTCGCGGTCGCGGTCGCGCTGGCGTAACCCGCGGTGGCAAATGCCGGTGGTGGCGGGCTGCCGGCAGAGACGGTCAAGACCTCGTAGCCGGTTTCGGTGACGAGCACCGTGTGCTCCCACTGCGCCGACAGCGAACGGTCGCGGGTGACGATCGTCCAGCCGTCGTAGGGCCGGTTGCCGCGGCGGTCTTCCTTGATGTCGCGACGGCCGATATTGATCATCGGCTCGATCGTGAAGATCATGCCTGGCACCAACTCTTCAAGCGTTCCCGGCCGGCCGTAATGCAGCACCTGCGGCTCTTCGTGGAAACGCGCGCCGACACCATGGCCGCAGAACTCGCGCACCACCGAGAAGCCCGCGCGCTCGGCAAAGACCTGGATCGCGTGGCCGACATCACCGAGCCGGCCACCGGGGCGGACCTTGTGGATGCCATGCCACATTGCCTCGAAAGTGATCGAGCACAGGCGGCGCGCCGCGATGCTGGTTTCGCCGACGATGTACATGCGGCTGTTGTCGCCATGCCAGCCGTCCTTGATCACGGTGACATCGATATTCACGATGTCGCCGCTCTTCAGCGGCCGGTCGTCGGGGATGCCGTGGCAGACGACTTCGTTGAGCGAGGTGCACAGCGACGCCGGGTAGGGCGGATAACCTTGCGGCTGGTAACCCAGCGTCGCCGGCACGGTGTTCTGCACCTGCGTCATGTACTCATGCGCCAGGCGGTCGATCTCTGCGGTGGTCACGCCCACCTGCACATGCGGCTCAAGCATGTCCAGCACCTCGCTGGCCAGGCGCCCGGCCAGGCGCATGCCTTCGATATCGGTGGCGGTCTTGATCGTGATTGTCATGGGCCGGGATTATCCCACCCGGCCCGTAAAATCCGGCCTGGCCGCGGCAGCCCCGACCGCGGCCTTTGCTTTTTTTGCCCCCGCTGCCGCATGTCCCACGCCACCAACCTGTTCCTGACCCCGTTTGAAGGTGGCAATGCGCTGCCGGCCTTTCGTGCCCTGGCGCTGTTGGCGCGGCTGCAGGCGGCCGTGCCGGGGATCGACGGCGTCGCTGCGCGGTATGTGCATTGGGTCGCCAGCGACAACGCACTCGACCCTGGCCAGCACGACCGCATCGCGGCATTGCTCGACGACGGCGACCGCAGCGTCGATGACAAGACCGCCAACATCGGCGAACAGATCGTCGTCATGCCGCGCCTGGGCACGCTGTCACCCTGGGCCAGCAAGGCCACCGATATCGCGCACAACTGCGGCTTCGACCTGCGCCGCATCGAGCGGGTCACCGAGTTCCGTATCCGGCTGAAGACCGGCCTGCTGGCGGGCCTGCTCGGCGCGCCAGCGGCCTTCACAGCAGCCCAGCGTGAGGCCGTCGCGGCGCTGCTGCACGACCGCATGACCGAGAGCATCGGCTGGCAGCGCGACGATGCCCGCGCGCTGTTTGCGCCCCGCGCCGGCGTGCCGATGGTGCACGTCGACGTGCTTGGCCGCGGCCGCGTGGCACTGGCTGAAGCAAACGGCGAATTTGGCCTCGCGCTGAGCGACGACGAGATCGATTACCTGGTCGATGCCTTCGGCACCCGGCTGCGGCGCAACCCGAGTGATGTCGAGCTGATGATGTTTGCGCAGGCGAACAGCGAACATTGCCGGCACAAGATCTTCAACGCCGACTTCATCATCGACGGCGTGGCGCAGCCGATGTCGATGTTCGGCATGATCAGGCACACCGAAAAAATCTCGCCGCAACACACCATCGTCGCCTACAGCGACAACGCTTCGGTGATGGCAGGCGGCCCGGTCAGCCAATGGCGGCCGGCGGGTTTTACCAACGCCCCGGCGTACCGCGCGCACGAGACCACGGTGCATGTGGTGATGAAGGTCGAGACGCACAACCACCCAACCGCCATCTCGCCGTTCCCGGGCGCGGCCACGGGCGCGGGCGGCGAGATCCGCGACGAAGGTGCCACCGGCCGCGGCGCGCGGCCCAAGGCCGGCTTGACGGGGTTTTCAGTCAGCAACCTGCACCTGCCGGGCACGACAGAACCCTGGGAGCGCCACAGCATCGGCAAGCCC